>PBXX01000024.1 GCA_002727755.1 Gammaproteobacteria bacterium
CACCTCCACGTTTACGAACAGAAACAGTTTCCGCCTGAACCTCTTTATCACCAACAACGAGGAGGTAAGGAATCTTCTGCAAAGTGTGCTCGCGGATTTTAAAGCCGATTTTTTCATTTCTCAAGTCCATAGCGACTCTAAACCCTTTATTTTTCAAGGTTTCCTCAATTTTTTCACAATAACTGGACTGATTTTGAGAAATATTGAGGATTACGACTTGAACTGGTGCGAGCCAGGTAGGCATCGCACCCGCATATTGCTCAATCAAAATACCTATAAATCGTTCGAAAGAACCTAAAATGGCGCGATGAAGCATTACCGGTCGAGCACCTCGGTCACCATTTTCATCTACGTAACTTATATCGAAACGCTCGGGTAAATTCATATCTACTTGGAGAGTTCCGCATTGCCAATCTCGACCAATGGCATCTCTAAGGACAAACTCCAGTTTAGGACCATAAAAAGCTCCTTCACCGGGAAACAATTCGCAGTCTAGCCCCATTACATCAAGTGCATTACTGAGAGCCCCTTCGAGTTTGTCCCAAATTTCATCGGAACCGATTCGATTATCAGGTCGCGTCGAAAGCTTTATCTTTACATTTTCAAAGCCGAAGTCTTTATAAATGTCTAATACAAACGCTACAACCTCAATACACTCCTGCGCCATTTGATCTTCAGTACAATAGATATGNGCATCATCCTGAGTAAAATGGCGAACCCGCATCAAACCGTGAAGAGCACCAGATGGTTCGTATCGATGAACCTTCCCAAACTCAGCCATGCGNANAGGAAGATCACGATAACTTTTNAGNCCCTGCGCATACATAGATACAGAACCAGGGCAATTCATTGGTTTNAANGCNAATATNCGNTCATCCTCNGTTTGNGTTGAAAACATGTTCTCGCGATAGTTAAACCAATGACCAGAAGTTTCCCAAAGACTTCTNTCCATCACATCAGGNGTNTTGACCTCAACATAATNNGCTTTATCTTGACGNTCACGCATGTANTCAAGCAGCTTACGAAATAATGTCCAGCCCTTAGGATGCCAAAAAATTGACCCGGGAGCCTCCTCACTGAAGTGAAAGAGATCTAGTTCTCGACCCAATTTGCGATGATCCCTCTTCTCTGCTTCCTCAAGTTGCTTAAGGTAAACATTGAGCTCTTTTTTTGAGGCCCATGCAGTCCCATAGATTCTTTGGAGCATCTCGTTNCTAGAATCGCCGCGCCAGTAGGCACCTGANACTTTNGTAAGTTTAAAATTTTCTAGAAAGCTAGTGTTAGGTACNTGCGGCCCTCGGCACATATCTAAATATTCCTGGTGATAGTAGAGNCCCATCGCTTCCTCTTCGGGCATGTCNTCTATCAATTTTAGTTTGTATTGCTCGCCTCTATTTTCAAACTCCGCTATCACTTCGTCTCTCGGCGTCATTTTTTTAACNACATCATATTTTTGCTTTATGAGCGAGCGCATTCGATCTTCGATAACNTGGAGATCATCAGAGGTAAACGGTTTCTCCACAGCAATGTCATAATAGAATCCATTTTCAATGACTGGACCTATGACCATATTAGCTTCAGGAAATAATTGNTTTACCGCATGCCCAATGAGNTGAGCNCAGGAATGNCTNATNACATCCACACCCTCTTCATCTTTATTTGTGATTATTCTNAGTGTNCCATCGCGTTCAATTANNTCACAGGCATCACAGAGTTTGCCATCAACTTCACCGGCGATTGTGGCGCTCGCTAGACCTGGTCCAATATCCGCCGCAACCTCATAGATTGATACNGGATTGTCGTAATTTTTANTACTACCGTCTGGAAGTGTTATTGCTGGCATTTAATCTGAACCTAAAATTGGTTTTACACCCTGTTTAAAACCANAATTGACTTGAGTGCTTGCANTTNATTTGCACCNAAGTTTTACTGGTAGGCACGACCAGATTCGAACTGGTGACCTCTACCATGTCAAGGTAGCGCTCTAACCAACTGAGCTACGCGCCTATATTNCACAAATTATTTTTTCTACCAATTATAAACGCATAACGCATAAATAGTTGATGCCTTCGATATCGAGGANAGCAATTATACGGAATTTACAGTATTAGTGTCGATTAATTTGCAGTGTTTAATTATTCAAATCTACTGACGTAACAAGTGTTCTTTCAAGCCAGAAATTTCATCTCGAGTGCTTGCAGCACTTTCAAAATCTAAATTCTTTGCTTGCTCATACATTAGCGCCTCGAGCGCTTTTATTTTTGCAGTCAAGTCACTTACATCTAACGCGTCAAAATTGTCATTTTTAAAGGATTTATTTGCATCCCNGCTTTTGGATTTCTTAACGCTTGCTGGGTTTGAATATGCTCCTTCCATGACATCCAAGACCCTCTTTTTTACGCCTGTAGGGGTTATGTTGTGTGTTGCATTGTACTCAATTTGCGTATTTCTTCGTCTTTCAGATTCATCCATCGCTCGCTGCATGGAGCCGGTTATCCCGTCAGCATAAAGAATNGCCTTACCATTCAGATTTCTTGCTGCGCGCCCAATTGTTTGAATTAGTGATCTGTCTGAACGAAGAAAGCCTTCCTTATCTGCATCCAGTATCGCAACCAAAGAAACCTCTGGGATATCTAGTCCTTCCCTCAGCAGGTTAATTCCTACTAGCACATCGAAATTGCCAAGACGCAAATCTCGCAATATTTCTGATCTTTCGACTGTATCAATATCCGAGTGAAGATACCTGACTCGTATTCCATTCTCAGCCAGAAAATCAGTCAGGTCCTCAGCCATTCTCTTTGTTAAAACAGTTACTAATACACGTTCTTCTTGCTTTACAACCCGATTAGCCTCAGACAGCAAGTCATCAACTTGTGTNGAGGCAGGTCGGACTTCAAGNACTGGATCAACCAAACCGGTNGGTCGAACGACTTGTCTTACGCGCTGACCTTCGTGCTTTTCCTCATANGGGCCTGGCGTCGCNGAAACAAAAATTATTTGGGGGGTAAGATTTTCCCATTCCTCAAACCTTANTGGCCGATTATCAAGCGCAGACGGCAAGCGAAAACCATACTCAACTAAGGTTTCTTTTCTTGAACGATCACCTTTGTACATAGCACCCANCTGAGGAATTCCAACGTGTGATTCGTCAGACACAACGAGACCATCATCTGGTAAGTAATCGAACAATGTTGGTGGCGGCTGTCCAGCTTCTCTTCCCGACAAATAACGCGAATAATTCTCTATGCCAGTGCAGTATCCAAGCTCTTGAATCATCTCCAAATCAAACCGTGTTCGTTGNTCCAGTCTCTGCGCTTCAACCAGTCTATTGTTCTTCTTAAGATAATCTAACCTTTCCCGTAATTCTTCTTTAATTGCNTCTAACGTCGCTAGGATGGTCTCTCGAGGAGTTACATAGTGTGATTTAGGAAATACCGTCAATCGAGGTACCTGTTTAATTACACTTCCNGTTAAAGGGTCAAAATAAGANAGTCTCTCAATTTCATCATCNAATAATTCTATCCGAATGGCGTTTCTCTCTGATTCNGCTGGATAGATATCAATTACGTCACCTCGCACACGATAAGTTGCTCTATGGAGTTCCATATCGTTTCGCGTGTACTGCANCTCAGCCAGTCGATTCAGTAACTTTCGTTGTTCAATTCGATCTCCCACATCGAGATGAACAACCATTTGAAGATAGGTTCCTGGNTCTCCCAAACCATAAATTGCTGAAACAGTGGCAACCACAATTACATCCTCTCNNTCAAGAAAGGCTTTTGTTGCAGANAANCGCATTTGCTCTATATGNTCGTTGATCGACGCGTCTTTTTCTATNTATACATCTGAGGAAGGTACATATGCCTCGGGCTGATAATAGTCATAATANGATACGAAATATTCAACCGCATTTTCTGGGAAGAATTCCTTGAATTCACCATATAATTGAGCTGCCAAAGTTTTGTTTGGGGCCATTACGAGGGTCGGGCGCTGAACCTTTTCAATTACATTCGCGATGGTAAAAGTTTTGCCGGACCCCGTAACTCCCAATAAGGTTTGTGCATGCAATCCATCTTGAAGACCTTCGACCAACTGATTTATGGCTGCAGGTTGATCACCTGCAGGNGANAACTTAGATCTTAATTTAAACTTCTTAGCGATGGGTTCGACCACGACTCACCCCTGACTTAAAACCTTTTTAACAATACGCAGAACCTGTTCGATGTCTGTCATTGGATTCGCAGCAACCGATCTCACCCAGGTTTCATGACCAAAATTACAACTCGAAAACATTCCACTCGGTAAATTAGTCATAAAATCTCTTGTGCTCAGATCCACAGGCCTAAAAACCGTAACACCAGTTTGGGGAAAAGCCCACAGGCTGATACGCTCATTCTTTTGAATTTCGATTGCAAATTTCTCGCTGTTGGACATTGCAAGATCGATAAAATGTGCAATACCCTCTCTGCCCCATGCCATTACTGTTGCCAATAATGATACAGCAGATGCTCCTCTAGAACCTTGAACACCAATATTCGGCGAGCTCATATACTCTCCTCCAAAGCTGATTTCTCTAGTTGCCGCTTCATTATTTTTAAATAAAATCAACGCTGATTCCTTCGGCTGGAATAGCCACTTATGCGCAGAAACTGAAACTGAATCTGCTTTTTCTATTCCGTCAAGCAATTGCGCATGCTTTCTGCTAAACCTAAGTGGTCCAGCCCATGCGCCATCAACATGAGTCCACTTTGCGGACCCAACTAAAGACAAGTCATCGATAACTCCTGTCTTTGTCGTGCCCGCTGTTAGAACTAAGCAGGCATTTGATAGGTCGCCAATTTTTTTTCTAATTATTTTATCTTCAGAATCACTCTCAATGATCTCTATTGGTAAACCAAGTATCTTTGATGCTTTTACGATACTCAGATGAGCTGTATCGGAAGCAACAATCTTTTCTACTCCACCGCTTTCTCTGGCTGCCCATAATGCAGTCAGGTTCGCTAAAGTCGAGCCAGAGCACATGTGCCCCCCTTCCATACCAAAGTAAGGAGCGAGCCAATTAATGATTCTCTTCTCCGCTTCGAGAGCGAATGGCCCCGTTTCATGATGCAGTAAATTTTGATTTAAGCGCGCATTCCACAGGCTTGTGGCCCAAGTGATCCAAGGTGTAGGGGGATCCATATGCGCAAAATATTTTGGGTCATCTAATTTTGCTGCGCCCCCAAGAACGTATGGTGCGAGTAATTCCAAAGTTACAAGTTCACCAAAACCAGATTCTGGAAAGTCTTCAGGGAGTATTTTTCTTTTACTCGGCACCTCTCGCAGCAGCTCAATTGCAGCTTCAAGTCCAGTATCGGGAAGAAAACTTTTATCTAGTTTTTTCAAGCCAACTACTCTAAAACAATACATTGCGAAATTTCTGTAACTAAAATCACTATACAAGTTTTTTTACAGAAAAGTTAGATCGGTGAATTTATTTAGAGGATTTTGATGAATTCATTAAAAGATAATAACTCATAGCGACTTGCACCATATTTTTAATAGCATAACAATCATAGTTATTTTCAGTCATATTAGTAATGAAAACTACCCATCTATGATATCTTTTCCAAGTAAATGAAAACAGTCACGCCTTCTATTGTTGATACCGGAGAATCTGATGAAAAGAATTAAAAATCTCTATTTGGTTTATCTAGGATTTATATTCGTTAATATTTCAAACGCGGCGGTTCCCGGTGCTAAAATTATTGGACCAATTACAGCCGACCCAATCGGTGACCCATCACGAAATTTCATTTATTCCGCCTCTGCCATCGATTTAGCGTCTCAAGGATATATTGAAGAAGAGTATTTCATTGAAGGAATGGCAAACCAGTATACAACCCCAGATCTAGAAACAGGCGAAGTGATCGATAGTAGTCATAGGTATTTATCTCGACTGATTGTCCGACGTCCTCAAAAGCAAGACTTTAACGGTATAGTAATTGTAGAGTGGATTAATGTTACAGGTGGCCCAGATAAAGACATTGACTGGTGGTATTCAGGTTCTCATTTTGTTCGAAATGGTTATGCTTATATAGCTGTTTCAGCGCAACAGTTAGGCATCGAAACGATGAAGGAATGGAGCCCTCAGCGCTACGGAAAACTTGATACCACTCATAATGGAATGATTGATCAAGATAACCTTTCTTACGATATTTTTTCCGCAGTGGGAAAGGCTGTTAATCGCGTAGGTCAATCAACTCTGGATGGAGAAGTCGATATCCTCAACGGTCTGAAAGCTGATCTCATCATTGCAACTGGTCACTCTCAATCGGCGAGCCGTCTAGCGGTGTATCTCAACAATATTCATCCAATCGAACCAATCTATGACGGCGTCATGGTCCATGGTGGCGGCGGACGAATAAGGGATGACCAAGAGACTAAGATTTTTAAAATCATGGCAGAAACCGATATGAGAAGACGAGCCTCAAGCCCACAACCTAATACTGATACATTTATGCAGTGGGAAATCGCAGGCACCTCTCATGCCGATTATGATTTCGAAATCGAATACTCAAAGGTACGCCTATTACGTGAAGGAATCGAACTTTCGCAGGCAAAAGCAAGAGATGTAGGCTGTGAACTACCCGCGCATAGTCGTATTCCTTTTAGGGACGCATTCAACGCGGCTTTTGAACATCTCGTAAAGTGGATAAGAGAAGACGTTCGTCCTCCATCTGCCAAGCCTTTGAAACTCTCTCGTATGATGCCAGAGGTTGAATTTGCTAGAGATAAATTCGGAAACGTACTTGGAGGGATAAGATTAGCCGCACATGATGTGCCAACGGCTAAAAATACAGGTATGAATTATGGTGCAACCAACCGTTTTTGCTTTCTTTATGGTTCCCATGAACCTTTTACGGAGGCAACTCTTAATAGCTTATATCCTGACCATGATGCTTATGTGTCAGCGGTACGAGAGGTCGTGCGGCACAATCTTATCGATGGTTATATTTTGCCTTACGCCGCAGAAAAGACACTGGAAGCAGCTAAGTCTTCAAAGATCGGTAGATGAATATTGCTGTCTCTGCAGTAAGAAATACCATGCATAAGCGGTATCAATTTTAATCGATACACAAAATTTGAATCAGATAACTAGGATAGTATAAAGGAGTTAACGATGAGTACTGACAGTATTACCTTACAAGCGCGTCAAGAGCGAACAACCATGCAAGTCACTTCAGTCGAATTTAGAGACGAAGAAACTGTGATTACAGCGCAGGGTGAGATGGGAACCTACGGAACCGTATATACGTCATACCTGTTAAAGTATGACTCCTCCGGTAACGGCGGAACAGTATCCGGCCAAGGCCGTGGCGTAGTCGACAAGGACACTTTCTTCTCTGGCACATTTTCGGGGGTTTGGAAACGAGACGGATCAAATATTTTAATGAGGAATTTGGTGAACATTTCAGATGGAACGACAAACCTTGATTCTATAGTAGTAAATACCGGACAGAGAAATCTCTCCATCGACGTTTATGTAATTGACTAACCAGACTAATGAGAAGTCCGTTAATTTTAAGTTGAAGTGTTCTCAGAACAGGAACGGATGAGGAGTCCTGATATGATTCGATTAAATATTATCTTGCTAACCTGCTTGCTCCCAATATTATCAGCCGTTAATGCTGAGGAACGAATGATTAGCAAAGCCGAACTTACCGACCGCGTTCTAGGGTTTTGGAATGGTCAATTGCTCGGCAACTATATTGGCTTCCCTTTTGAAAATCTTTATAGTGAAGACGCGATACCAGTTTTAGTCGAGCGCATATACACCGCCGATTATGAAGGCGAGGTTCAGTTAAAAATTAACAATAATGATCGTCGCGGTCATATTCCTATTCTAGCTCGCAGCTTAGGAGGCGCTTTCAGTGATGATGACACCGACATTGAGTTCGTTACACTTCATGCAGTAGAAAAATATGGTCTTGGCATCACTTACCCCGAAATCACTGAAGCATGGAAGACCCATATAAACGACTTTATTTGGGTAGCCAATCGTGAAGCTCGAAATCTAATGGACCAAGGTTTTGTTGCACCCGACACCGGTCGAAAAGAAAATAACAAACATTGGTTCCAGATCGACCCCCAATTGGTCAATGAAATTTGGAGTGCGTTCTACCCCGGTATGATTGAACAGGCAACAGAAAGGGCTCTTTGGGGTGCGCGAATTACAAATGATGACTGGGGAACGCACCCAACCATGGCCTATGCCGCAATGATCAGCGCCGCATTTTTTGAAGACGATATCGAAGAGCTAGTTAAACTTGCTGTAGATGCTGTGCCGAATACCGGCCCCTTCGCAGAAGGTATCAGAGACGTGATTCGTTGGCATGAACAACATGATGACTGGCGTGTCACACGTCAGTTAATACATGACAAATATTGGGCATACAAAAGCACCGAGCTGGAGGCTCCGGTTAGTATAGTTTCTTCATTGAATAATGGTCTTACCGGTATCATGGCCCTACTCTATGGCGAAGGTGAATATACGAAGACAGTCGGTATTGCGACATCAGCGGGCTATGATAGCGATAACCAAGCGGCAACGCTTGGGGGTCTTATCGGCACCATGAGAGGCATGACCGGCTTGAGTGCTCATGTGGTGACAAGAATGAAGACCTTGGATGCCTCCTGGGAGTGGGAAGAGCCCTTCAACGATACGTATGTCAATATTTCCCGTGATGAGATCGCGCTTCGTACGCCAATAACGGAGATAGCCGCTCGCATTGTCGCCATCGCCGAACAAGCAATCAGAGATAATGGTGGACGAATGATTCATAAAAACGGCGAAATATATTACGTTATTAACTCCGACATATAATGAAGTATGCAAAGCTTTTTCGCTGACTCTAGATTATTTGCGCATGAATAAATTAATCAAAATAATCGCGATAGGATTATTACTGGCAGGAGGTGCGATAAGCTATATTTATACAGCTCCTTACTCTGGCAACGCTGGTCTTTCGCGTATGCCCGGAGTTCGTATCGGCGGCAACATAGTGGAACCGCCTGATGACTTTAGTGTTTTCAACGATGCCGGTACTAATCTGATTATGAAGCTGGATGGCTTTCCCCCATTTGTGGTTTATCTTGCATACGTGGGAACACCAGAAGGTATAATCACAGGAACTCGCCCGGACGGAGGATACTGGCCGCAACGGGTCAGAGATGGTCGTAACGAGGGATGGTTGCGAATTGGTGATGAAACTTTTGCAATGAAAGCTACTGAAATTCTCGGAGANGCGCGCCTGCCGATGCTNGAGCTTTGGAGACCTAGAGCNAGGGAAAGTGCACGAGCAATCGCTCAAGCTGCANGCAGCNCCCCTCCNACCAGCAGAAATTCTGAACCNCAACTCCTTCCCGAAATNTTTTTATGGACTCCAAGATAACANGCCAAGNTTTAAAAAGACGATTATTTNAGATTANACTATTTATATNNTTAGCTNATGCGGACNAATTATGAAGAAAATTAACTTAGATACATGGATTCANTTAATTGGAATGTTAAGCGTAGTAGCAGGTNTAATCTTTGTCGGAATAGAGANGAGACAAACCCANCAAGTCGCCCTAGCTGCTCANCAACAACAAAGAGCATCAGCATTANTAGACATTATCGGATCGTTCTCTGAGACCGACTCGCCANTCAGCTGGCTGGATTTTGTCAGTGAAAATTTCGATGTGNCTGATGAGAAAAACAAAGCATTGGGTGAAAATGCTGCTTACCAGCTATGGATGGTTTATGAAAATGACCATCTNCAATATGAGTTAGGGCTCATGGATGAGGAAATTTGGCTNTCCAAGCTAGCGGCAATGCGATACCTCTTTAATCGATGCGAATTTCAAGCAGTNAANGAAAGAGCTCTCACATTTTCCAGCGNTNAGTTAACGATGCTNTTGGGGNGCNCGGATGATANCNANTGTGATTAGTGAGATAGACCAATAAAAAGCAGGNTAGANTTGTTTTGAGAATCAGGACAGACCTTTTTANAATTCTAAAATTTGCCCCTTACTCACNACAAGATTGATTTGCTTCGTATTTCTAATATCTCTNAGTGGATCGGCATCCAGNAAGACCATATCTGCGCGNTTNCCAACATCAATAGTTCCCAACTCCTTCTCCAAGGAAAAATATTGCGCGGGCTNAATAGTAGCCGCCGCNATNGCATCAATTGGCTNAAGCCCTGCCTNAACTAGCATCTCTAGTTCCGAGTGCAGACTGTAGCCAGGGATGGAGAGATTAATAGGCACATCGGTTCCTGCCCCGAATGGCACACCTGACTCATACATTTTTTTTGTTAAACTTAGACTCCACTCAGCAAAAGTTAAATCTCCGGTTGGCGCAGCTTTTCGGCGCTCGCCCTCAATTAACCACTGAGCCCGGACAGANGCAGGAAGTCTTGCNAGAGCATCCTCCCAGTCGTCTTTTTCATAGGGCGGNTTCAGTAAAATAGAATTCAAACGCAAGGTCGGAACCATCATAGTAGATGANAGAGCCTCAATAGTCTNATTACACTGAAGCTCGTCATAATTCTCTATNGCTNGCAGTCTTTGCGCNCTATGAAGAGACGCTCTAAGTTCTGCTCCNGAAAGTCCATCTGGATTTTGAAGTTGACGAANCCGGGANTCCAATAATTCACTNGCATTNGAAGCNCAATCTAACTCAATGTTTCTCAGGTGCTCGATCGAGTCNACCTGAGGGCCAGCAANGCTAGCACGCATNGAGAGCGGNACATGCGAATCCACAGGTAAACCCAACTCATTAGCCACATCAACTAAAGCNGCAAAGACTTCCGGACTTGTTAATTCATAAATTTTTATAAAACTCACCCCTTCTTCNTGAAGCTTTATTACAGCAGCCCGAGCNTCTTCTGGNGTTTTAACGGAAACCCCNATCTCGGGGCGTCCAANTCCGTCATAAACTACCAGGTTTCCATCGAGCAATGGCCCNGCAAAATGTACCCGCGGNGAGACCGCNCCCTCTCTGGTCATCGCANCAACAACAGGCAGAACATTNCTCATGAGACCACCAGTATCTCTTACGCTAGTAACNCCATAGGAAAGAAANAGTTCAGGCATGGCTCGGGTTANCCTGACGTCATAGGTTAAATGAACATGAAAATCCCAGAGACCGGGAATAAGATATTTACCAGAGCCGTCTATAGAACGGTGATAGTCTGAGGAATCATCAGAAGAAATAATCTGTAAGATTTCATCATTTGCAAAAACNACAGTCTGATTTTCACGAACACCATTGATTGCATCAATAATTGTAACTCCTTTTATTGCNGAAATTTCTCGAGTATCGAGTAAAGTGCAAGAGGTAACCAAAAGGGTCAAAGCTGTAAGGTGCAAATATTTCATNTACTCAGTATACGCCTGAAANTAGATTATTAATATGATTCCTTAGANCAAAAATTGCTGGTTTGAAGCTANTANNTGCTTTAACGTTTTAGANTATTTACAAATTTATTACTTGTCGCGATTACTGTATCATTCTCGTCGTTGATCCATTAAAAGGATTGTTAGGCCTAAATACAGTAATTACTTTTCATTTATTTATAACTGATAACTATTGTGCGCATAAAGAATAGGTTCTTAATTATTTTAATTTCTTTACTATCGGTAACCACCGATATTATTTTCGGACAGGAAATTCACACACTGACTCCAGGCACACTTACTGTGGCAGTTACAACGGAAGCACCAGAAAGTGAGTTCGACCCACAGTTGTGGATTCGTCGATACATTGAAGAGTTCGCAGATAAAAATCAGTTATTCCTATCGTGGGTCGTGGTTCCTTTCAACGAGTCTTGGCTTCTCGCAAGCTCTGACAAAGTTGATCTCGTAGCGACAAATGTAGCGAGTTTCCCTGACCGAGCACATCCTGGAGCAAGTTTCTCTGATCCATTTTTATATGAAAGAAGAGCGCTCAGAATCAAGGCGAAAGATCAAGGCAAGTTTAAAACTCTTGATGATTTTGTGAGCAGAAAAGTTGGCGCAGTTGCAGGAATGGCCGCCGAGCGAGACTTAATCAACCGAGCTATTGAGGGAGTGGTAATTGATATAACCAGCACATTTCCAGAACTATATGATAAATTTGAAGCAGGAACACTCGACGCAATTGCAGAGGCTGAATACTATACACTTTCTGGTGAAGTCATTCCCTCTCATGATTCATCAGTTGTTCTTATTGATCACCACGATCTCATACCAGGACAACGCGAAGAGTCAGTTTTTGTTGTATCTAACAATAGCAGCAATTTGTTACAGGCAATAAATTTGTTTATACACGAGACGGAATTTCCAATCAGTGACTAAAACCTCTATTTTCATTGCTTCGCTTGGATAGCAAAGTGTTTACTATAAACTTAGCATGAATACGAAGAAATTTATAATAGCTCTGAAAATCATATTCTGTATCTCCTTTACCGGATGTGTTTCAGTTGATGAAAAAAATCAAGACTCCGATAAATCGGTAATTTCAAATATAGAGAAACAATTACGCAAGTCCCCTGCTAGCAAACCTGTCCCTAACAGCATGAACTTGCAGGATTATACGAAATATCGAAACGGCCAAAATGCTCAAAGGCAAAATCGAGAAGTGTTTGTAGATAATTTTATCCGGGGACTAGGCGTTGATGGTTTCTAAGTGGCTTGAAATACTCGAGAGCACTTCACTTGCGTGAGCAAAAAACTCCTTCTTTTNCTAGTAAGCNTCAACGCTCAGCAAAACAAGCTCAAAAGGACCGTCATTTTTATCATAAATGTATAGACCTAATTGAGTAATCTGTNGCGTATTAAGTTCGGGACCATCAAGTTTAAAACCCCTAANCTGNGGAACGAAACTTGTAAAAGGAATATCAACCGACANTACTTCANCCATAGAGGTATTAAAATCAGCCCAATAATTCACTGACCGTCCGCGCCATCGAGCNTCTGTTTGTAAATGCCAAGTGTACCGCCGACCATCACCCTTAACTTTAACTCTTATACCAGAGCGATNNGACANGTCGAGCTGAAGNGGATGCGTGCGAATTGAGCTAAACCCACCGCCATCTGTANTGGTATTNCCTGAAAAAATTAGCTCGTCTGACGCTACCNNNAACCNNCCNTGGCTTTGCCCCCCCATAACGTTGTCGTTTTGAATATACCAACCCANATCNGGACTATCTNCTGNGAATTCAGAGAGAATCAACGTATCCATAATTTCAGNCTCCTGAGAGNTTGCAGNTNCATAAANNAANCNAATAGCAACCGAGAAGACAGCTAAGCNGATTNTTTTGACAGAACATGATTTGGATTGCATGCGTCTTAAAACGGTTTTATTCTGTTGTTAGATCAAATTAGGCTATNAAAAATTGCTTCTTNGTCCTGACGCCGATANATTAGTTAGGATGTTGTAAAAGGTNATAATCCGTNGAATNNTTATTAACAACACTNCCACGANCATCAATACCTATAGTATNTTCNCAGTTANGATAAAAAAGTGCATATCTTTAATGNCTAGATTTAAAATTAAAANTTTATTGACAATAATTATTNTCTGTTCAGCTTCGGAGTCGTTTGCTGAAAATTACATTTGTGAAAGCGAAAAACAATTNTACTTGCATAAGGATTCCTCTAATTCCTGGAATAGTGATGTCAAAACCGATTCTGTCAGTATGGTTATCGATACAACTCGGGGTTTTAATCTTGCGGGAATAACGCCCACAGGCTTGGTTGGAACTTGCAGATACAGCTCTTACGGAGGTTATTTTTGTACCTGGAAAGACAACAACACCTTGTTCCAGATCATAGTTGAGGAATTAGCAAATGGAATTTTTTTTACTTACACAGACTTGTCTTCAACTCGTATAATGAATAGCGATGGTTCATGTGTAAAAAATTAAGTCTCGTTTCAAATTACTCCAATACATCCTGATAACAAAAAATTATGACCCTGCTTTTTTATAACGCGAATGCTTATCCTTGTTGTGATAATTTGTATCATGATTTTAGACGCAGACTGCGAAAAAGTTAATTCAATTCAGAATTATGCTCCCTAACGAAAGGNAAAAGCACATCAAGTATCTCAGGCAGATATGGAGCAAATGCAAAAGATGAATTNGGNATCAAAGTTATCGCTGCTCTAGTNTTNGTAATNGGGTGCANATAATCTATATATGAACCATGATGAAGAATCANTGTCGANGGGATTTCTAACTTTGGTAGCTNATNGTCACNCATACCAAGTGCNACTTGATCNCCTGTCGCTTTNAGGTGNTCTCCAGAGGTTTTCATAGCTTTGAGAAANTCATCAATNTTTTGATCAAAAAATCGCTGCTGTTTCGTCGTCGAATTACGTTCTAAATATGCTGACCANAAGGGAGTTTCGGCTAGATCCTCTATTGTAGTGATCGGCTCATCAGAAATATGATCCATGGTCACAAGTTGCTCATCATGAAGATATTTAAGAAAGTACTCCTCGGACAATCGAGCTGAAGCTAGAGGCCCACCTGTTAATGGAGCCAACACTAAAGCCNCCACGTCACTTGGATAACGAGCAGAGAGAATTAAATTAGAACGACCACCCGACGACATCCCATAAAGTGTCACTGGTGCGACACCAAGACGATCAATTAAAACATGNAAATCCTCTCCCTCTTCAACCATTTGCGGTTCGGATCCAAAAGAAACCTCTGACCGNCCCAAATTTCGTCGATCATAAATAATTACTTTTAANTCAGGTGCNGCAGCGGCGACATTTCTGGCAAAACTTCCAAATCCGTTGGTATCGCCATTACCTCCTGGCGTGATAATTAACGGAATCTGTGCNNGTGGGTTAAAGNTTTCAACGTAAAGAGTAACATCNCGNTCTGGTCTTAGATTNATNTCGAGACTTTCCATCTCNNCTTTTTCAGCCCCCTCGATTGGTTCTGCATTAAAATAAACTTCGAACCATGTATTATTCGCTGCGCCTCTAAATAGCGTAACATCCATTACATCATTTTGAATGTCACCTGTATCACCCTCAGCTCCTAATGCGGATCGGGATAAAAACAATATCAAAAGTAGAAACTTGATCGATATAAACAGTAAACGGTTATATGTAATCATATATATACCTGAGTAAAAAAATGCTACTACAAGGGTTAAACGTGATATCAAACAAAAGTAGTCAGACGGCTTAGCGAATCGTAGCAAAATAGTCGAAGTCAATAAATAAAGCTATGGAAAACAGACATGAGTAAAGGTACGGTAAAGTGGTTTAATGCTGATAAAGGTTTCGGTTTCATTACTCCAGAAGATGGTGGTAAGGATCTATTTGTTCATTATTCGGAAATTCAAAGTGATGGCGGGTATGCAACTCTCAATGATGGTCAGCAAGTAGAATTTGAAATTGGACAAGGCCAGAAAGGACCATGTGCAAATAACGTTGTCCCTGTTTAAGCTATCGATCATAGCTGAATCGAATTATATGCAGTTTTGGTGTAGGTTAGGGGTAGGTTTAGAGTAGTGTTAGACCCACTAAATTAATACCGATACCATTATGCTTGAGTGGCAATTTTACGGTTGTCTTGCCCGCGCCTAAAAAACCAGACAACACAGTGACAGGTAGTTTATTGTCTTGACTCATACTAATTTCTGACATGACATATCTCTACGACGGAATAATTTCCGTCGCATCTCCGCTTTTTAAAAAGTTAAATCTTTACTATACAGAAGCTGTCAAGTGATGAAGCGAATAGTAGTAAATTAGGCATTAATTAGCTTATAATGCCCGACCGTGAAATTGCTGTTGTTGGATGTTGTTGGATTCAACTTTCGGCCTTGTAAGTAACTGATTATAAAGAAGAAAAAAATTGCCCAATAGCTCAATGGTAGAGTAGGTGACTGTTAATCACTTGGTTCCTGGTTCGAGTCCAGGTTGGGCAGCCATTTCTTAATCCAAATCTCCGGTAAAATATTTTCCATGAATCAAGGAGAAATTTAATGCGAGCACTAGTTCTAGCTTGGCTACTAACTCTCAGCGCAACAGTATTTGGACAATCAAACCCAGTGGTAGTGATGGAGACATCAATGGGTACCATAAAAATTGAACTCCGTCCCGATCTGACGCCAATCACCGTAGAGAACTTTTTGAGGTATGTTGATAACGGATATTACGATGGCTTGATTTTTCACCGCGTGATAAGCGGGTTCATGGTACAAGGCGGTGGGTTTGATCCAGATATGGTTCAGAAATCTACTTATGATCCAATAAAAAATGAAGCCGATACGGGTATATCAAATGCCAGAGGAACCATAGCTATGGCAAGAACCGGTGTTGTGGACAGCGCAACGTCGCAATTTTTTATCAATCTAGTAAATAACGCACGTTTAGACTTTCAAAACTCCTCTCCCTCCGGATATGGCTATACAGCGTTTGGTCGCGTTATTGAAGGTATGGATGTTGTGGATCAAATAGCGAGAGTGGCAACCGGATCACAACGTGGATATCAAAATGTGCCTCTGGAAGCGGTAGTCATTAATTCAGTGTCTCAAGAATAGTATCAAGATTCCTTGAAAAGGGAGGTAACTTTTTTATTTTGAGCTTCTAAGTCCATAGGCTCGCTCACATTCTGATTTTTTTCGATCGTACTTGATGCCCAAAGAGGGTCGGATACTTCTTCTTTAGGCTCGAATCCGTCTACTGCCTCCAAAAGGACTGAACGAACGCCAGGTAAATCAATAGATTCGCATGCCATCTTTAACCTACTCAATAATTTCTGTAGCACTTCCCAAGAAAGTGTTTCCTCCTCTGCTCGCAGTATTTTAGGATGCTCAGTGCCAGTGACGGATTCACCTATTAATAATTCTTCATACAGCTTTTCACCAGGTCGAAGGCCTGAATATTCAATAGCAATGTCACCGCGGTATGAATTTGCATCTCTAACGTCGTAACCCATCAAATGAACCATCTTCTTTGCCAAATCGTCTATCCTGATGGGTTCATTCATATCTAATACAAAGACATCCCCCCCGGTAGCCATGGAACCCGCCTGAAGAACCAATTGGGCTGCCTCTTGAATTGTCATAAAGTAGCGAGTAACTTCTGGATGCGTAACAGTCACGGGACCGCCACTGTTGATTTGGCGTCTAAATAAAGGAACAACCGAACCTGAAGATCCCAAAACATTCCCAAACCTAACCATACTAAACTTTGTTGCTTGCTCGGTTTGCGCTAAGGCCTGAAGAACCTGCTCGGCGAAACGTTTAGTTGCCCCCATAAAATTTGTTGGTCGGACAGCTTTGTCTGTTGATATCAATACAAAGTTCTTAACTTGATATTTCATAGCAGCCTTTGCCGCAACCAAGGTGCCAAAAATATTATTCTGTGCTCCTTCAATAATATTTTTTTCAACCATTGGAACCTGCTTGTACGCGGCTACGTGATATACCGTGTCGATGTCGAACCTTTCTATGGCACTTTCCATTTGGGATCTGTTACACACGGAACCCAATAAAGCTATGATTTGAATACGGTCTCCACCCTCGACTAACTCTAATTTTTCTTTAAGCTCCCGCTCAATTTCATACAAGCCGTATTCAAAGCTATCTAAGAGCACAACTCGACCGGGTTTTATACTAACGATCTGGCGACATAGTTCTGATCCAATCGAGCCAGCCGCTCCAGTTACCATAACAGATTGATTAGTTATACATGCCCCCAGAAGTTTTGGATTTGGAGGCACAATCTCTCTCCCCAAAAGATCTTCGATATCGATATCTCTAACTTCATCAACATCAG
>PBXX01000025.1 GCA_002727755.1 Gammaproteobacteria bacterium
CCCCTGCCCTGGAAAAATAAAAGATATATTATCCATATATAACAGTAACTTAAATATTTTATTTTCTTTAAATTATTAAGATAATATTTGATGCGAGAATGAGCTAAGAATATAACTAGCGTGCAGTCACAAATAAATTATCTAGCCCTATAATATTTACGCCTTAATCCTCATCGACGTCGACTACTTTCTTACCCTTATAAAACCCATCCGATGTGACGTGATGTCTACGATGCACTTCCCCTGTAGCGTTATCTACAGAAAGAGCGCGATCTGATAAAGAGTCATGAGTACGCCTCTTGTTTCGCCTTGATCTTGTCACCTTACTTTTTTGTACAGCCATCGTAATTCCTCTGATTTTTAGATTACTACTTATCTTTAATGAAGCGCTCTTTTAATGATTCTAATTCTCTAAATGGATTTTGAAGGCCAGGATCTGAGTTCTCAAGGCCTATCTGAAGATCATAATCAAGCTTTCCTAAACAATTTGGATCACTATGAAGACAGACGATTGGGAGCGCAAGTAACAATTGCTCCTCTACCAAGTCAGCTAAATTGATCTTATGGGTTTCACAAATCCATGGATCATAAAGTTCTTCCAAACCTTTTGCTTTNTCTTCGGTTTCAACCAGNACCAGATTTATATCGTCCTCAACGACGAGATCAAGAGGNTGCAAACACCTTTGACACAGCACCTCAATCTCTGCTNTGAGATTTCCCGCTATTATACGCTGNCCTGACTTGTTCTGAAAAAAACGCAANTTCGCTATTAACGAACCTTTATCGCTGCTCAAAATACCATCTAGTTTANTCAAATCCGCNAGAGAAACCCTTCCTGACAATTCTTGATCCTGTAGGAATATCTTTCTAGCGTCTGCGTATTCTGGGAGGCAGGAATCATCCATAGGCGCGCAATAATAGGCTTAAGATGAAATTAAGTCAAAGTATAATTTACATAAAATAAATACTATAAATTATTGTATTAAATGATTTAAATTTTTTATTATTTGATGAAGATTCTTATCGAAAGGAGCGGTTACCTTAACAGGCTTTTTGGAAGAAGAGTCAATGAACTCTATTTCCGCAGCATGAAGACACAGGTTTTTGACACTTGCAAGGTCATTATTCGTATCATCTACGCTATATTTTAAGTCACCCAATATTGGATGCCCCGCATATTGACAATGCACTCTTATTTGATGAGTCCTTCCTGTTATCGGTCTTGCCTCTATCATGGTTGCACTTTTGAAACGCTCAATGACCTTAAACTTTGTTTCAGACGGTTTACCATCCTTCGCTACTTTAACTATTCTTTCCCCCGAGCTTAATCGATTTTTAAGCAAAGGCGCTTTTACTGAAGTCAGGTTATCCGGCCAACCCCCATGCACAATCGCAAAATAAACTTTCTTTACAGTTTTTAATTTAAATTGAAGCTGTAACTCTCTAAGAATATGAATTTTTTTGGCAAACAAGAGGCAGCCAGAGGTGTCTCGATCTAATCGATGAGCCAACTCTAATTCGCGCCACTCCGATTTCATCTCTCGCATTGCGTCGATTATATTTACTCTAATACCCGTTCCACCTTGGACTGCAAACCCGGCTGGTTTATTTAGAACCAAAAGCTCCTCAGTCTCAAACAAAATGCTATCTGAAAGTATTTTGGCGAATCCGGGTGAAATGATCCCAGCTTTGGCGATATTTGAGCTGACCCTAACCGGCGGGATACGAACTCGGTCACCAATGCTAAGCTTAAGGTCGGGCTTACATCGCTTTTTGTTTAATCGGACTTCACCTCGACGAATCAGACGATAAATTCGTGAACGTGGTACACCTTTTAGTTCCTTAATCAGAAAGTTATCCAAACGCTGCCCATCACTTTGCCTCGATATGATTATAGTCTTGACCGATGATTCTGTTTGCTGAGATCTTCCCATAACTTCATTCTATTCGAATCACTTCTGCTTAGCCTAGTTTTTGAAGCTAATGATTTGCGTTGATATTACGATATTTAGACGCAACGTCTTTACCTACGAATAGTGTACAATTCGCCCGTTATTAATTGCATAAGTAGAGTAAGTTTTAGTGCAGACTATAAAGAAATTTCTAAATCACCAAGTTAACAAAGCGATTGAGTCGAGCACCGGGTTATCAGAGGCTAATGCTAATGTGATTACCACCTCTAAAATCGANTTTGGTGACTATCAGGCTAATGGCATCATGCCATTGGCAAAACATTTGAAAACCAACCCACGAGAACTTGCCGATCAAATAATCAAGGAGCTCAACTCCTACAATCTTAATATTGTTGAGCGCTTTGAGTTAGCCGGCCCTGGATTTATAAATATTCACCTAAAAAATACCCAATTAGTCAAAAGAGCAAATGCCATTATCAATGACGAACTCCCATTAATTCCTGAAACTGAAAAGTTATTGAGAATCGCTGTTGATTATTCATCCCCGAATCTAGCGAAGGAAATGCATGTCGGTCATCTGCGCGGCACTATAATTGGTGACGCGATAGTAAGAGTACTTGAGAAACTGGGACACGAGGTTGTTAGGCAGAATCATGTTGGAGACTGGGGCACTCAGTTTGGGATGCTGATTTGTTATTTACAAGAATTACAGGAGGAAGGCCTCGAAGCCCAGCCGTCTGCTCTCGCTGATCTAGAAAAATTCTATAAAGCCGCGAAGTCGCGGTTTGATTCTGATGAGGAATTTGCAACAAGGTCACGCAAAGCCGTTGTTGAACTTCAAGCTGGAAATGCTCAGTCACTCGTAGCTTGGAAGCAGTTCATAGAAGAGTCTCTCAATCACTGTGACGAAATTTACTCTAAATTGAATGTTACTCTCAATAGAACACATCTCGATGCTGAAAGTAAATACAACGATGATCTATCTGGAGTTATTCAGATGCTTGAAGAAAAAGGCTTATTATCAGAATCAGAAGGCGCCAAATGTGTATTTTTGCCTGAATTTATTGGCAAGGATGGGAACAAGCTGCCGGTTATCGTGCAAAAATCTGATGGTGGTTATCTCTACTCAACGACCGACTTGGCAGCTGTTATTCATAAATCAGAAGATCTTCAAGTTGATAGGGCTCTTTACGTCGTAGATGCGAGACAGTCTCTCCATTTTCAGCAGGTATTTGCTGTAGCAAAAGAAGCAAAGTTCGCTGCAGAAGAGATTTCGTTAGAACATATCTCCTACGGCACAATGATGGACTCAAGTGGTAAGCCCTTCAAAACCAGATCGGGAGATACAGTAAAACTAATCGAACTCCTCAATGAGTCGGTGTCTCGAGCCTACACGTTAGTTACAGAAAAAAATCCTGATTTAACAGAAAATGAAAGAGTCGAAATTTCGCAAAAAGTAGGTATCGCCTCAGTTAAATATGCTGACTTGTCAAAAAATAGAACTTCAGATTATATCTTCGACTGGAGTAGTATGCTTTCTTTTGAGGGAAATACAGCCCCTTACCTTTTATATGCTTATGCCAGAATTAGAAGCCTTTTAAAGAAAGCCTCAAGTACTCAGTCATCAAACATTTCAAATTTAGTAGCTCCAGTAGAGAGGGTACTACTAACCAAGCTTTTACAGTTTCCCGAAATAGTGGAAGCAGTCGCGTCCGACTGCTTTCCGAATCTACTTTGTAATTATTTACATGACGTGGTGAGCACGTTTATGCGATTTTATGAAGAGTGTCCGATCCTTTCGGAAAAAGAAGAGGTCCGAGATTCTCGATTAGCGTTATCCAAATTAACATCAATTGTAATTAGCGAAGGTCTCGAACTTTTGGGAATCGAAACTCTTGAAAAAATGTAATGATTTAGTTTATTTGTTAATTACTTTAAGTTAGCTTTAGGAGTAATTTATTTAATTTTGACGAAAAGTCCCCGGGCTCATCTATGCTACCCCCTTCGGCCAATCTTGCTTGACCAAAAAGCACGGTGATGACGTCTTCAAATAATTCCTCGTCNCTCTCTTTATCAAGTTTTTTCACAAGTGGGTGCTCTGGNTTCACTTCAAAAATAGGTTTTGTGTCGGGAACGGATTGACCAGATGCCTCCATAATTTTTCGCATTTGGGCACCCATGTCATTTTCATCTATCGCGAGACATGCTGGTGAATCTGTAAGCCTTTTGGTTGTGCGTACTTCTTTNACCCTGTCACCGAGAAATGATTGAATCCTAGCGATCAGGCTTTCGTATTTTTTCTCTGTTTTTTCTGCATCCTCTTTTTTCTCCTTGTCTTCAAGATCCCCAAGATCTAATTGGCCTCTGGAAATGTCTTGAAACTGCTTACCTCCATATTCGTTTAAGTGGCCCATCATCCACTCATCGATTCGATCGTGCATTAAAATGACTTCGATATCTTTTTTCTTGAATATCTCTAGATGAGGACTATTTAATGCGCCTTTCANTGAATCAGCAACAAGGTAATAGATCTTATCTTGCCCATCTTTCATTCGCTCAATGTATTCATCCAACCCTTCACGCTGAGCCTCAGACTCTCCCTTAGTAGTGCTGAATTGTAAAAGTTTTGCGACTTTTTCTTTATTGGTAAAATCTTCCCCGGGACCTTCCTTTAGGACCTGTCCAAATTGATCCCAAAATTCATTGTATAGATCACGTTTCTTTGAACGCAATTTAGTAAGCAAATCTAGTGCTCGCTTTGTCAGAGCTGTTCTCATCGAATCGACTACGGGATCTTTCTGTAAAATTTCTCGAGAAACATTCAGCGAGATATCACTTGAGTCNATTACNCCCTTAACGAATCGAAGATATAAAGGCAAAAATTGTTCTGCATCATCCATGATAAAAACTCTTTGCACNTAAAGCTTAAGGCCTCTCGCTGCATCTCTGTTCCATAAGTCAAANGGCGCNCTCTTTGGTATATACAGTAGGCTGGTATAATCTAGTTTGCCCTCNACTCTGTTGTGACTCCAGTCGAGTGGAGCCTCAAAGTCGTGAGAAATGTGCTTATAAAACTCCTCATACTCGTCCTTCTTNATCTGTCTTCGAGTACGTGTCCATAAGGCTTTAGCCTCATTAATNGTTTCGTACTCAATTTCTTTACTATCGCCCTCATTCTCTTTCCCNTCGCTTTCCGAGGGAGTCTGCACTTTAAGGGTTTTAACTGGTACTGATATGTGGTCCGCATATTTTTTAATTATGCTTGTAATTCTAAAACCGTCAGCAAAATCTTTTTCTTCCGACTTTAAGTGAAGAATTATGGAAGTCCCGTAAGTGTCTCTTGTCGCTTTTTCAATTGAGTATTCTGCCTCTCCTTTAGATTTCCAAAGCACTGCATCTTTCGCTTTTGATCCAGCTTTCCTTGTCAAGACCTCAACCTCTTCAGCGACGATGAATGAGGAATAGAAACCGACACCAAACTGGCCAATTAATTGAGAGTCTTTTTGTTCATCACCCGTCAAGGATTCTAAAAATTGAGCAGTACCTGATTTAGCAATGGTCCCNAGATTNGTTATGACTTCATCTTTAGTCATACCAATGCCATTATCCGTTATCGTAATCGTGCTTGCTTCTTTATCATGATCGATGAGAATTTCGAATTCTGAAACAGCATCTACTAAATCAGAATTTGATAGTGATTCGAACCTTAGCTTGTCAATTGCGTCCGACGCATTCGATATAAGTTCACGCAGAAAAATTTCTTTATTGCTGTATAAGGAGTGGATCATTAAATGAAGCAATTGTTTTGCTTCTGTTTCAAANCCTCTTACTTCNGGACCAGNTTTACCAGCCATANNTTATTCTCCNNATATTAAAAAACCCAAACGNCTTNACGAATGGGTTTTAAATTGGGTCTAACATCNAAAATTCAAGCGCTGAGATTAAATCTCTTTAAAATTAATCTATNAGAGANGGATAAGGCTCATAAAANTCNATCGCATCCTGACGTCTCTCAGCTATGATATTAAATCNACTCTCAGTNCTTTCTATAAACGTAATGTAGTCTGTGGCACTGCGCCGCTCCGATTCACCACCTGCGTCTGCTGATTGCCTGGCTGCGTCTTTAGCGCCCTCAAAGTCATCAAGCTCTATGAGTGCTCTTGCCAAGAATAGTAACGTGTCAGCCCTATTGCTTAGGTTCCCCTTATCAATTGCCATTTGAAAAGCGTCAGCAGCTTCTTGATAGTTTCTCATTACGTAATGAAGATAACCATAGGTGTCATAACCATCACCACTTTCGCTCATTTCGGCTACCTCAAGTGCGGGTGCTAATGCCGTCTCATAATCTGACGCCAACAAGTACATCTGGGTTAAGGTAGTCAGATTTTCTTCGGTTTCCTCAACAAGACCTTGCTCTATTCCATCGACAAGAATCTTAGCCCCACTTGAAGGAATATCTATNCCACCAAGAGACTGCCCTAAGTTTANAAACCTATTCTCATCATCCAGCATCCCTTTAAGGTATGCTACATTCATGGATCTTACTCTACGTTCCTCATCATCTAGGCTGGCATATACCGCACTCAGGTTTGTCCAATCCGTTTGCTCATCAAATAAAACAATCATCGTTTTAGTCAATGGCAATGCACTTTCGAAATCTTCTAATTGGAAATACAGACCATTTAGGTAGGAATAGTCGTCACGCCCAAGCTCCTCACCTTGGGTAAGCAATAACTCCATATATGCAATCCAGTAAGGAAGGGCCTCAGCGAGCTCGTCAACCTGATAGTGCGCATATGAAAGTCCACGATAAACAACATCATCCTCTTCTAGGGAAGCCTCTCTCCAAAGCTCATAGTATCTGATCGAATCTCTCCAACGCTCCTCTGCGGCCGTCAACTGCCCAAGGGATCTCAATGTTCTAAGCCGGGTGTCTTCCCTTAGCTCCTCAATTTCAAGAAGCTGTTCGAAAGTACTTATTGCTTCCGGATAATTTTCGAGAGTGAGCCAATAGTTAGTATAGAAATTTAATACCGTTTGTTTTTCGAAATCATTCATCCGTTCGAANCGGCGCTCATATAGATCGTCCAATTCAGCTTTTGCTCCCTCCAAATCAGGCTCATCATCTGGATCTTCGGGTTGCATCATTTCTTGGATCTCACTAATGGCTCTCATCACCGCCGGTCCGAGTGTGCCTGCCGTCCGTGCTTCAGGTGGAGCNCTTTGCTCTTCCCCCGCCAGTACAAGAGACGTTGGAACGATAGGAAGTACTAAAAGCCCAATTAGAAAACTAAGACATAATTTATTGTTAGTCTTCATACCTCTTAATCCTCGAGCTGATATCTAAACAAATATTGAACACCAGGGACTTCAACTCCCTGTCCGTCAACAACTCGTGGCTGAAATTTGAATCTACCAGCAGCCCTGATCGAAGAACGGTCAAATATATTTGCAGGTTCCGCATCGACGACTTGAATTGTTTCTTCAACCACATTTCCCAATCCGTCAACAGTGAAACTCACTAAGCACCAACCCTGNATTCCTCTTTGNGCCGCGCGCGTAGGATATTGNGGNGCTATNGCNACAAGAGGAAGGTAATCGCCGTCTGTCGCTGATATNGANGCATTTGAAANNTCTAATCCTGTATCAANTTCCACCGATTGGCGCTCGATATTCAGGGCAGGTCCCGCATCTAGNGTAGTTTGCCTNTCTTGTATCTCNGGTTGNTCTTGNACTAACTCTTCNATCGGTTCTGGTTTATCTATTTCCTCAATAACCTCAAGTTCTATTTCAGGCATTGTGGCGTCTACTATCTTTACAACAGAAATTCTTTCGTCAAATGCTTCACCGGTAGCAATAAGGAACTGCATGAAGTAGAACAATCCAAGGGTGATTCCCCCTGCCATTCCCATCGAGATAGCCCATCTNACAAATATCATCTCTAACCCTCCGCCGATATGCTTACATCTTCAATATTCGCTTCACGCGCAGCAGCAAGAATTAACATAACCTGCTCATTGTTTGAGTTTTGGTCGGCTTGGATAATAACAGCCGAATTAGGCGCGTCTGCCAATCTAAGTTCGAATCTAGACCGTATGAAACGAGGATCAATCTGATCACCATCGATCCAAATATCACCGCTAGCCCCAACAGCAATTAGTATCAGATCGCCAGAGGTATCCTCGACAGTGGAAGCTTCAGGTTTTGAAACTTCTATACCTGCTTCAGTTACAAATACTGATGTTACGATAAAAAAGATAAGTAGGATAAATACAACATCTAGCATTGGCGTGAGATCTATCTCACCCGCCTCTTCCTGACCACTTTTCTTCATTATTCCTGATTTCATAATAGTACTTGCCTTTGTTGTTTAACCTAATCGGTATTCAGAGGTAGTTTATCTTCCAAAAGCTCTAGATCACGATCCACTTTAGATTTTAGGTAGTTAAACGCAAAGATCCCTGATATGGCGCCAACCATCCCAGCCATAGTTGGTATCGTGGCTTTTGATACCCCACCGGCCATTGACTTAGCATCACCACCNCCACTCACGGCCATAACAAAAAACACCTCTATCATGCCTGTGACAGTGCCTATCAAACCCAACAAAGGACAAATAGTTACAAGGACTTCTATAATAGGAAGCGTATTTCTTACATCGAGTGAAATTTTAGAAATCATCATCGTGCGTATTTGATGCGCACTCCAACTTTGTGTGTCTGTCCTCGCGTTCCAATCAGCAAGAGTATTTTTAATATTCGTCTTGTGAGTGGTATTGAGATACCAAATGCGTTCAAAGACTAATGACCATTTTATCAGGAGTAGCCAGGCTATTACCCATAGCACTGGCCCGCCGCGTTGCATAAACGTCCCTACAGCATCAAGAATATCTAAAAACGTAAAATACATAACATTACCTCTCTAGAATCAAGATTGGTTATTCGCTAGACGCTCCGCCTTCTCTGCGATCATGCCGGTGGCCTGTTCCTCGAGAATATGAATGATATTGTCACTTCGACTCTTAACGACGGTATGCATAAAAATTGTAGGAATCGCTACCACAATTCCCAACACCGTTGTCATCAAGGCTTGAGAAATCCCGCCAGCCATAATAGTTGGATCACCAGCGCCATAGACAGTTATCTGCTGGAAAACTTGAATCATACCTGTAACGGTACCGAGCAAGCCTCCTAGTGGGGCTATCGTTGCTATCATCTTTATCAAAGTTAACATGCTCTCAAGAGCCGGAGTCTCTTGTAAAATAGCCTCTCCAAGCTTGAGTTCAAGGGTTTCTGTATCCGCCGTTGGATTATTCTCAGCAACCATTAACACTCGGCCTAGAGGATTGTTTTTAGCAGGCTTATCCTTCTTTAACTGCCCTCGCACTTTTATGGANGTCAAGCTAAGTAGGAGTAACCGTAAAAATCCGAGGAGTATACCTACTATGCCAACCCCGATAATTATGAANCCAATAACTCCNGAATTATTCCTGACCTGCTCCTCCACGGTAGGAAAGTTAACCAGATTNGCCAGAACCTGACCTCCAACACCACCAGTCGGGTCTATACCGACCTTNGTAAATCCAGAAGAGGCTCCTTGAAGGGCACTTGCTGATGCCATAATACCTGCATCAGGCTGTCTTGGAAGTACCTGTAAATGCCCTATATCTCCGCTATAACTTAGATACTCTCCATCCGATACGGCATTAAATGCACCTATTCGAGTAATACTCCTGCTGGCGGTATCACCATTAGGAAGTGTTACATCTCCTGTATAAGACACCACTCTTCCGGACTCGGTGAGCTCTTGATGCATGAAGAACCAAAATCTTTCCATTTCATCAACATTGAGTTGCTCGATTGTTGATCCTGCTCTTTGTATTATCTCATCAAGTGCTTCAGTACGACCGGAATACTGTGCAGAAATTAATGAATTCTGGAAATTACTTAAGAAATCACCCGCAACTCCCTGTAATGTACCGAATAATTCATTTAAATCACCTCGCCGATCTCTGAGAACTTCTCGCTTATCAGCAATAATAATTTCATTAGCTTCAAATTGATCAGAAAGTTGGACCTGAAGGTCTTCCTGCTCAACAATTCTATTATTTGTGGTATCTAGAATTTCCTGTTGTCGAGCTGCGTTTTGTTCGAACTCGCTTACTCGAGCTTGATACTCTTCAGACTCAGATACTCGGTCATTTTCGACAAGGTCCAAAAGCCCTGCGAGCGAGCTTGCTTGTGATAGAGCCAATGAGGAACCCAATAGAAAGATTGCCGCACCCATGGCGCTTATAAATTTTTGGAAATATTTCACTGCGCTACCTCCGGTGCCAATACTGGTAATTCAATTATTCGTGGAGCATCAAGCTGTGATGCGACTCTAATGGCGCTTTGAACAGCTGTTCTATACTCCGCAGCATCAAGCGTCACCCAATTTCTATTAGCATTGTCCCAAGCACCTGTTTGTTGACGATCAGTAGTCTGATATAGCAACGCAACCCTGCCTATGCGGGCAATATTGACATCCAAGTCTACGCCATCAACGGAGATAGTTTCAGGGTATGTCTCGATAGTCCGCCCGTAAGAGGTCTCCGTTTGATACATTACTAAGACCTGCCTAAATTTTTCAGCAATAGAAACATCAGGATTATCTATGGCGTCCCGCGCAAACTGAATTCGGCTAGCACGTTCATCCATATGAAAAGGATAGTCAAGATCAATATACTGTTCGATACTCGCAAGCATTTTCTCCATTAAAAGTGGAATTTCTCGCGTTACTTCTTCAACACCCGCTATAGACTCATCCAACGTGGCGATCTGATCTTCTTGAATCGAAATTTGCTTTCTATAACCAGCATTTAGCACAAGCAAAGACTCAAGGTTGTCATTCGCTCTTTTAAATTCCTCGAAAGTCGAGCTGGCTTCATTTTGAAGCCTAGTAATTTCCTCTTGGGCCTCAGCAGAAGCTTGGTATTTTTGGCTTACCACATCCATCGCTTGATCAATCAGGTCACTGTTGACCAAAATCTCTGCTGCTTGGGCCGTACCGAAGAAACATGAAACTAGCAGAGCACTTAGCTTGCTAATACGGGTAAATCGACAGTTATTCATGCGCTATCCTATTTCTATTTCTATTTNGTAATCAGTTACTTCAACAAGTACGACGTCCAAACTGACCTTCAAACACCGCACAGACTAATCAAGTAATCTTGTTTTAAACTTCCATACCTTCTTGATTGCTTTCGGACCTTATTATTCTGCTTATCTCCGAAAGTTACAATAGTCCCTAAAATTGAATCAGAATTGATGTTTTTACTCAACCGAAAAAATCTGTCAATGACATCAATTCTAAAATCACCTGAATTTACCGGCACCCCCACAAGCAAACCCAATGTACAATCGACTTCAAGCCAATTTTGCGAGTAAGCCTACCATACTCCGTTTATGATTTAGAACCTTTTGCCAGGTAAAAATTCACGCTATTCAATTTATTTAAATCGATAAATTTTGACTAAAAAAGCCGTTCACCAACCACAGATTTCTGTTAACCCAGAGCCAATTTCAGCTAAACTGCGGACCGTCTTTACTCCAGCACCATTCAGAGCACTGAATTTCTCTTCTGCAGTACCCTTACCACCTGAGATTATTGCTCCTGCGTGCCCCATACGTTTTCCGGGTGGGGCAGTAACCCCTGCTATATAAGCAACTACCGGCTTTGACACGTTATCCTTAATAAAGGCAGCTGCCTCTTCTTCAGCAGTTCCACCAATCTCACCAATCATCACTATCGCCTCGGTCTTCTGATCCTCTTCAAATAACTTTAAAATATCGATGAAATTTGAGCCTGGTATGGGGTCCCCTCCAATACCAACACACGAAGACTGTCCAAATGAATGATCTGTAGTCTGCTTTACTGCTTCATAAGTAAGCGTACCCGAGCGCGATACAATTCCAACTTTTCCCGGAAGGTGGATATGACCTGGCATGATGCCTATTTTACATTCACCAGGTGTAATAACCCCGGGACAATTAGGCCCAATTAGTCTAACTCCAGCTTGATCGCATTTTTCTTTTGCCACCAGCATATCTTGAGTCGGAATTCCTTCGGTAATGCACACAATCAATTGAATGCCTGCATCAACAGCTTCTAAAATTGATTCTTTGCAAAAAGGGGCGGGCACGTAAATCACGGAAGCTTCGGCACCAGTAGACTCGCTAGCCTCTTTGACGGTATCAAAAACAGGCAATCCCAAATGCTTCTGACCACCCTTGCCAGGAGTCACACCTCCCACCATCTTCGTACCATACTTTATCGATTGCTCTGAATGAAAAGTGCCTTGAGCACCTGTAAAACCCTGACAAATAACACGTGTATCTTTATCAACTAAGATACTCATTTCTCATCTCCCGCAGCACTGACTGCTTTCTCAGCTGCATCAGACAGACTTGATGCAGCTAAGATATTTAGACCACTTTTATCTAAAACTTCGCGACCTAATTCCGCATTATTCCCCTCCAGTCGCACAACCACAGGGACTGATACTCCAACTTCATTGACAGCACCGATTACCCCTTCGGCTATCAAGTCACACCTGACAATTCCGCCAAAGATATTCACCAGTACGGCCGACACTTTTTTATCTGACAAGATAATTTTGAACGCCTCTGTGACACGCTCTTTACTTGCTGCTCCGCCAACATCAAGAAAATTTGCAGGCTTTCCTCCATAAAGCTGAACTATATCCATAGTTCCCATCGCCAGACCTGCACCATTAACCATACAACCAATGTTGCCATCCAAGGCAACATAATTCAGGTCCCATTCTGCAGCTCTCGCCTCTCTTTCATCCTCTTGAGATGAGTCTTGCATGCTTTCTAGTTTTGGTTGACGAAAAAGCGCATTACCATCCACGTTAATTTTGCCATCAAGACAATTTAGATCGCCCTCGCTTGTAATTACTAACGGATTTATCTCCAATAAAGAGAGGTCTAAATCTATAAAGAGCTTTGAGAGGCCAAGGAATAGAGCGCTAAACTGTTTTATTTGTGCGCCTGATAGACCTAATTCAAAAGCTAAATTTCTTCCCTGATAAGAGAGAGGTCCTGTCAAAGGATCTATCGTGGCCTTGAGTATTTTTTCTGGAGTTTCTGAGGCGACCTTTTCAATTTCAACACCACCTTCGGTCGATGCCATAAACACTATCCGACGGGTTGTCCGATCTATTACAGCGCCCAAATAGAGCTCTCGCTCAATCGATACACACTCCTCAACCAATATCTTGTTAACCGGCTGGCCACTGGCATCGGTCTGATAAGTGACTAAGTTTTGTCCGAGCCATTTATCGGCGAAAGCCTTGGCTTCTTGACCACTATCAACAAGTTGAACTCCACCTGCCTTGCCTCGCCCACCAGCGTGCACCTGAGCCTTTACGACCCATCTTGAACCGCCAATTTTTTCTGTGGCAGCAGCTGCTTGTTCTGCTGTATCGACGGCAAACCCATTAGACACAGGTAGTCCATATTCCCGAAAAAGCTGTTTTGCCTGATACTCGTGTAAATTCATTTCAGCACCAACTTAATTATAATTTGTTATTAAAAAGCTTTTATCTTTTTTTTCTATTTCCTATATGAATCGCGTGACCGTTTGCAGCAAGTGCAGCTTCATGAACCGCCTCAGAAAGAGCCGGATGCGAAAACATCGTCAAGCCAAGATCTTCCGCACTTGAACTAAATTCCATCGCAATAACCACTTGTTGCAAAAGATCTGCAGCTGAAGCACCTATAATGTGACAACCCAGTATCCTATCTGTTTTGCTGTCTGCAAGAATTTTGACTAGTCCATCCGAATCATTTGCGGCAAGTGCTCGCCCACTCGCCGCAAAGGGGAACGTTCCTACATTGTAGTCAACTCCCTCTGCTTTTAACTCCTCTTCATTTTTTCCGACCCAAGCCACTTCAGGATGGGTGTATATAACTGACGGGACGAGATCATAATTTACTTGGGTCTTCTTGTCAGCCAATCGTTCAGCAACCATAACTCCCTCTTCAGAGCCTTTATGTGCAAGCATTGGCCCCCTAACAACATCACCCACGGCATAAATGTTAGGAATATTAGTCTGACATTGCTCATTAACTTTTATGAAACCTCTATCACAAAGATCAATACTAACATTGTTGGTTAATACCGAGTCCGTAACAGGCCTTCGACCAACAGCAACAATNANTTTGTCGACTGTAATTTCTTCCGAGGAGTCCTTCGTCTCAAAGGTAACTGTCACCTCTCTCTTTTTTCCTTTACTGATTTTGTGTCCNGTTACTTTAGAGCCTAACTTAATATCGAGCCCTTGCTTACCNANTATTTTTTTNGCCTCTCNTGCTATTTGAGAATCNACNGANGGAAGAAACTCATCTAATGCTTCAAGCACAGTAACTTTTGCTCCAAGTCTTCCCCAAACACTTCCAAGCTCAAGNCCNATTACACCGGCACCTATTATGCCTAANCGCTCCGGTACNGCNTCAAATTCTANCGCNCCGGTGGAATCAACNATAACCTCGTTATCAACGGGTGCNGGTGGNATATTGATTGGTACAGANCCTGTGGCAATGATGATATTTTTTGCGAGGTACTTTTCACTGTTTCCTTTNNCATCTAAAACGGAAACTTCGTTATTACCCGANATTGTGCCAANACCATNTAACGAATCTACTTTATTTGCNGCAAATAAGCCNTTAATNCCTTGAGTCAGCTGCGTNACAACTTTGGCCTTTCTTTCCATCATNGACGGAATATCAATACTGACTTTGGNCGCTTTAATTCCGTGCGTATGGAATTCNTCCTTTGCATCANTATATTTTTGGGAGCTGTCTAATAAAGCTTTAGACGGTATACATCCAACATTAAGGCATGTGCCACCGAGCACTGTATTATTTTCATCATCTNCCCATTTTTCAACGCAAGCAGTCGTCAAACCAAGTTGTGCTGCTCTNATCGCCGATACGTATCCTGCTGGTCCGGATCCGATAACAATAACATCGTATTCTTTTGCCATTGACTATANTTCCNCTGCCTTAATATTAAATTTCAAGTAGCAATCTAGTNGGATCCTCTAATAANTCTTTNATCGTCACCAGGAATTGTACNGCCTCTTTTCCGTCTAACATTTGATGATCATACGACAATGCAAGGTACATTACTGGCAAAGCCTTGATTTCGCCGTCAACAACCATTGGTCTTTCTTGTATTTTGTGCATACCAAGTACAGCACTTTGAGGCGGGTTTAATATTGGCGTCGAAAGTAATGAACCATATACGCCACCATTTGATATGGTAAAGGTACCGCCTTTCATATCGTCAATGGTTAGTTTTCCGTCCTTGGCTTTCTCACCAAAATCACGAATCACGCTCTCAATCTCAGCGAGTCCCATGTTGTCTGCATTTCGAAGAACGGGTGTAACAAGCCCTCTAGGCGAACCAATAGCTACGCTGATGTCTTGATATCCATGATAAATCATGTCGTCACCATCCAATGAAGCATTCACCGCCGGATAGCGTTTTAACGCCTCAACTGAAGCTCTCACAAAAAATGACATAAAACCGAGACGCACACCATTGTGAGCTTTCTCAAAATCATCTTTGTATCGGCTTCTTATTTCCATGATAGGTGCCATGTTAACTTCGTTAAAAGTTGTCAGCATAGCGGTTGTTTGAGTGGCTTGGAGCAGACGCTTAGCGACGGTTGCGCGAAGCCGGCTCATAGGAACCCGCTCCTCAACACGATTTCCTGTGTGGCGCGAGACACTTGGCGACACAAACTGTTTATCAACAGAGTCGACTTTATCAGTATGATTTAGATGATTTACAACATCTTCTTTAGTAATCCGTCCATCCTTTCCTGTCCCTTCGATAGCTTCGACATCCAACTGATTTTCATCCGCCAACTTCTTTGCCGCGGGACTGAGAATTAAGCCTGGGTTATTATCTTTTTCTGAGAGCTTGGGAGGGGTATTCTCATCGACGGCTTTTTGTGAGACTTCACCTTGATTTAATGAACCTATCAATTCATCACTTACAATTGTATCACCTGATGATTTAATAATTTTTTCCAAAGTTCCATTAGCAGGAGCCACAACTTCAATAACGACTTTATCGGTTTCAATATCAACGAGCAATTCATCTCGTTTTACGGCGTCTCCGATATTCTTGTGCCATGTAGCTACTGTTCCGTCTGGCACAGATTCCGGTAGAGTAGGTGCTTTAATTTCTATTTTCATATTTAATTCAGTGCCTCATTAATGAATTTTTCTTGTTGACTTAGATGCAAAGCCGGGTAACCTGCAGCTGCAGCAGCGGAGGCTTCTCTACCTGCATATCGTAACTCTAAGCCACCAAAATTTGACTGCATTGCTCTACGCAAATTGTGCTGAGTTGAATACCACGCACCCTGATTCATAGGTTCCTCTTGACACCAAGTAACGGATTTAGCATTTACGTATTTTGCCATTACTGACTCGAGCGCCTCATGCGGAAACGGATATAATTGTTCTAAACGAATAATTATTACGTCTGAGAGATTCCGGTTATCTCTCTCAGCGCTCAAATCATAAAATACTTTTCCGCTGCAAATAATTATCTTTTTGATGATCGATGGATCTGATTGTTTTGGGTCATCAAGGACTACTTGAAAACTCCCTTCCGCCATCTCCTCCAGCGTCGAGACTGTCTTTTTATGCCTAAGAAGGCTCTTAGGTGACATAACAATCAATGGTTTTCGCAAGGGACAAAGAACCTGTTTTCTCAACATATGAAAAACTTGCGCCGAACTCGTAGGTAGACAGACCTGTATATTATGCTCAGCACTTAATTGAAGAAATCTCTCCAGTCTGGCTGATGAATGCTCTGGGCCTTGACCTTCATAACCGTGTGGCAGCAATAGAGTCAGTCCACATAAACGCTGCCACTTGTGTTCACCGCTAGCAATGAATTGATCGATAACAACCTGCGCAGAGTTTGCAAAATCCCCAAACTGGGCCTCCCAGATGACTAACGCATTTGGCGTCGTTGTAGAGTAACCGTATTCAAATGCCAGTACTGCGGCCTCGGATAAAAGAGAGTCATAAATAGAAAAGCACTTGTCGCCTTGAAAATGCTGCAATGGAATGTGCGCTTCTCCTGTTTTATTATCGTAGACGATCGCATGCCTATGGGAAAAGGTGCCTCTTCCGACATCTTGACCTGTTATTCTCACAGTATTGCCACTAGCAAGAACACTCGCGTAAGCTAATGACTCGGCAAAACCCCAATCAACAGGAATTTCTCCATTTGCCATTTTTAGGCGATCGTCATATATCTTTTTTACCTGCCTTTGAAGCTGAAAATCCTTGGGAACTTCCACAAGCTTTTTAGCAAGGCCTTGAAGTGATGTTAATGGAATTGAGGTATTAAAAAGAGGACTCCAGTCATGTCCCAAATACGGACTCCAATCGACAAAAAGTTCCACTGAAGGCTCTTTAACAAGACTCTTGACTACATGCTCTCCAGTATCTAACGCGGCTCTGTAACCATTGTTAAGGTCATTTACTTCATTTTCAGTTATTACATTCCCCAATATTAAATTTTCGGCATAAGATGCTCGGGTGGTTTTCTGCTGTCTTATAGCGGAATACATTATAGGCTGTGTAATGGATCCTTCATCAGTTTCGTTATGCCCTCTCCTCCTATAACAAACCAAGTCAATTACTACATCTTTTTTAAATTTATAACGAAAATCGAGAGCTAGCTGCGTAACAAAAAGTACCGCCTCTGGGTCATCTGCATTTACATGGAAAATAGGTGCCTGAATCATTTTTGCAACATCAGTGCAGTATTCAGTTGATCTGGCATCTTCTTGTTTACTAGTTGTAAAGCCAACTTGATTATTGACAACGATGTGAACAGTACCGCCTGTTGAGTATGCTCTAGTCTGAGACATTTGAAACGTCTCCATTACAACACCCTGCCCGGCAATAGCCGCGTCTCCGTGTACAATAATTGGTAAAACAAGAGAACCGTTTTCATCCTCCCTGCGGGCCTGTCTCGCGCGAACTGATCCCTCGACCACCGGAGATACAATTTCTAAATGAGATGGATTAAAGGCAAGTGCCACATGAAGCTCTCCACCAACAGTCATAATATTGGATGAAAAACCCTGATGGTATTTCACATCTCCTGAACTTTCATAGGTCGCTTTACCTTCAAACTCATCAAAGAGCTCTGACGGATTTTTACCTAAAATGTTAACTAATACATTCAGTCTTCCGCGATGAGCCATACCTAAAACTATTTCTTTGGCACCGTAATTACCGGATCTTTGTATCAATTCGTCTAAAGCGGGTATTAGGCTCTCTCCCCCTTCCAAACCAAACCGCTTAGTTCCTGGATACTTTGCATCAAGATGCTTCTCTAAACCCTCTGCAGCAGTTAGCCTCTCAAGCAAATGAAGCTTAACCTCATTGTCTATCACTGGGGCTCCATCGTTACTCTCTATTCTGCTCTGAATCCATTGCTTTTCTTCAAGATTTACGATGTGCATAAATTCATAACCTATTGAGTTACAATAGATTTTTTCAAGTATGCTAATAATATCTCGCAATGGAGCCTTTTCTCTTGTAATAAATAAAGAACCCGTTTGAAACACGGTGGAAGTATCAATTTGAGAAAGGTCGTGAAATTCTAATTCAAGATCCAGTACTCTCTCTCGGTGCATGATCCCGAGTGGGTCTAGGTTAGCTTTTTGATGCCCGCGAACCCGATAAGAACTGATTAACTGCAAAACTTGAACCTGCTTACTTTCATGTTCCGAGTTAACGATATCGTCGTTGCTTAAAACCTGCTTGTATCGGCTAACTTTACCTAAATTTTCAAAGTCTCGTTTTATTGACGCATGAGATATGTCAGTATTTTTGGAATCAGAAAATGAATCGAATAAGTCTCGCCATTCATCAGGCACGGATGACCGATTGATTAAAAACTGCTCGTATAATTCTTCAACATAAGCTGAATTTGAACCGGAAAGATGACTGGAATTCAGCATCTTCTCCATAAGACTCTCTCGCATTTCGCAACCCCAAGCACGATTTCGTTATTAAAACCGAGTCAAAACAAAATTTTAGTTTTAAAGTTAACTCACCAGCATTGACTTAATATGTCCAATGGCCCTGGTAGGATTGAGGCCTTTTGGGCATACCGAAACACAATTCATAATGCCTCGACATCTAAANACGCTAAATGGGTCTCCGAGTGCTTCAAGGCGTTGCTCCGTGGATGTATCACGACTATCAGCCAAAAAACGATATGCCTGCAANAANCCNGCTGGACCTATAAATTTTTCAGGATTCCACCAAAAAGAGGGACAACTGGTGCTGCAGCATGCGCATAAAATACACTCATANAATCCATCTAATTTTTTTCGCTCTTCAGGAGACTGAAGTCTTTCTTTATCGGGTGCGGGCTGGTCATTAACAAGATAAGGCTTCACTTTCTCAAATTGCTTGTAGAACGTCGTCAGATCCACAACCAAGTCCCGAATAACAGGGAGGCCAGGGAGCGGTCGCAAGGTAAGTTTGTTATCTGGCCCCACAACGCTGGATACTGGGGTGATACATGCCAGGCCATTTGTACCGTTTATATTCATGCCATCTGAGCCGCAAACACCCTCTCTGCACGAGCGCCGATAGGCCACTGACGGATCCTCTTGTTTGGCTAAAGCTAACACATCAAGCACCATAAGGTCTTTTCCTTCCGGCAGCTTTATTTCCAGCGATTGTGTATACGGTTTGTCGTCTGTTTCTGGGTTGTAGCGATAAATACTAACTAACACATTACACCTTCCTAGGAACTAGTAAGTTCTTTCCTTGGGTTCAAAAGTATCCACTGATTTAGGAGCAAAATTAACACCTCTCTTTCGGACACCCCCATTTACTGGATCGTAGATCGAATGGCATAGCCAATTTTCATCGTCTCTCTCTCTAAAGTCGTCCCTTGCATGCGCTCCGCGACTCTCGTTCCGGGCTTCAGCCGCAACGGCGGTAGCCAAAGCCACTTCATACAAGTTCTCTANNTCTAAAGCTTCAATTCGCGCGGTATTAAACGTNTTACTCTTATCTTCAAGAAATATATTTTTTATACGCTCTCCAATATCCTGCAAACGNTCNATGCCGGTTTTCATAAAGTCTCCCTTNCGAAACACTCCAAAGTGATTTTGCATGATCTCCTGCAATTCAGACCTCAAAGAAACGATGCCTTCACCTCCTTTTGATTCATTGAGCCTATTTAGTCGGGCCAGTGCAACTTCGACATCGGTATCCGACGCAACGCGCTGCTCTATACCGTCGGATAGCATTTTTTCTATATGCTTACCAGCAGCACGACCGAAGACTACTAGATCTAAAAGACTATTACCCCCAAGCCTATTTGCCCCATGAACTGAGACACAGGCCGCCTCTCCTACGGCAAACAGGCCAGGAATTTCGACGTCTTCACCACCTGAATTTTGAGTTAGCGCTTGCCCGTGAACGTTTGTCGGGATTCCACCCATCATGTAATGACATGTCGGAACCACAGGAATCGGCTCTTTTACAGGATCAACATGAGCGAACGTTCGAGAAAGTTCGAGTATTCCAGGGAGTTTTGCATTTAGGACATCCTCGCCTAGGTGATCAAGTTTCAACATGACATGATCTCCCTTTTCCCCGCACCCTCTTCCTTCTATAATCTCCAAGATCATCGAACGAGCAACTACATCTCTTCCGGCCAAATCTTTCGCATTTGGTGCATAGCGCTCCATGAATCTCTCACCATCCTTATTGATAAGATAACCCCCTTCCCCTCTGCAACCCTCTGTCACCAAAGTTCCGGCACCATATATACCTGTGGGATGAAACTGCCACATTTCCATGTCCTGCATGGGATACCCAGCTCTGAGAGCCATACCGACTCCATCTCCAGTGCAGATCAAGGCATTGGTAGTGGACGCATAGATCCGACCAGCGCCTCCTGTGGCCAGGACAGTAGATTTCGAATTTATATAAACAATTTCGCCACTTTCTATCTCAATGGCAATGACACCTACTACGCATCCATCTTGATTTTTAACGAGATCTACCGCATACCACTCACTAAGAAACTCAGTGTTATTTTTCAAATTACCCTGATAAAGGGCATGTAAAAGCGCATGACCTGTCCTATCCGCAGCTGCACAAGTCCTTGCCGCCTGTCCACCCTTACCAAAATCTTTAGACTGTCCGCCAAACGGTCTTTGATAGATTCGCCCATTGTCGGTTCGAGAAAACGGCAATCCCATGTGTTCCAGCTCAAATACTGTTTGCGGTCCCTCGCTGCACATATACTCGATCGCATCTTGGTCTCCGATATAATCGGACCCTTTTACGGTATCGTACATGTGCCACCTCCAATCGTCATTTGGATCTGCGCTAGCAATTGCACATGTAATACCACCTTGAGCTGAAACAGTATGTGAACGCGTTGGAAAAACCTTTGAAATAACCGCTGTTTTGTGCCCAGATTGGGATAGTTGGAGTGCGGCTCGCATACCTGACCCGCCGCCGCCAATTATGACCGCATCAAAAGAAATTGTTCTGAGAGATGACATTTAGATACTCCAAAAAACGAATGTGCCCCAAATCGCATAAAACATAATTAACGAGGTGATCCCGATTTGGCATAGACCTTGGATCGGTTTCGCATAAGAACCTAGTTGAAGTGGAGTTAGATAGTCAGTAATTACAGTCCACATTCCGACCCACATGTGACCGCATAAGAATAAGAGCGTCACCAAGCTGAAAACACGCACTAATTGGGAGCTAAATAAACTCCTCCATGTTTCGAACTCGAGGTTCGGATTAGCTATGAGGAATCCGATTATTCCGATCGTGTAAATCGCCAACAACACTGCCGAAGTTCGTTGGATCACCCAGTCAAGTACTCCTCGATGATGCAAATAGTTCAGTTTCCCTACCATATCCAGACTCCAGCAAGTGCGCTTGCAAAAATCAGGCTAGAAAGGAGAATTTTGGCCCCGTATTCGGCAGCAACTTTAGTCTCCCCCAAACCCAAATCGAGAAGAAGATGCTTCAATCCCGCAATTAGATGGTAAGATATGCAAACAATAAGCATCCAAATGACCAATTTGACAGAGATTCTGTTAGACAGCTCTATTGCATTGGCAAAACCCGTTTCGGAAGATAAGGATAGCTGTAACAGATACAACAAGACGCTTGTGCCGAGAAATAGGATGACACCTGTAATTCGATGCAAAATGGAGGCTATGGCCGCCAAAGGAAACTTGATCGTAGTAATATCTAAATTTACCGGTCGTTTAATGTCCACATCAAACCTACTGTCAAATCGTCAAAAATAAAATCGTAAACTAAAAAGTAGAAAAATGAGGCAAACTTATTGAAATAAAACAATAAATTTAACCTTGGTTTAAGATTATAGGTGTTAAGTCCTTCTAATTCAAACAATAGAATGTCTTTCAAGGTCATAATGACAATATATTACCATATAGATCCTTTTGACAAAATTATAACGACTAACCCATGCTGTTTAGCGAGCAATAAAACTACCGAAAATTACCAAACTTGAGTTCAATTTAACTAATTTAATTATTAAGTCATCAAGACAAAAATTTGACAAACTATCAGCACCCTTTCTAGTATTGCCTGCCCTGATCAAACCTGTAACGGCATGCAAAGTCGGCACCTTGGATTCGGTCGATCGACGAAGAAGAAGAATATCAACGTTAATGGAGTAAAAAATGAGTGACAAAAAGGCCCAATTAACCCTGGATGGGAGAGATAACCCAATTGATTTACCTATCTATGAAGGTAGCACGGGCCCTGATGTTATTGATGTTAGAAGTTTAGTATCAGAGGGAATATTTACATACGATCCAGGGTTTGTTTCAACAGCTGCCTGCGACTCCGACATTACTTTTATCGATGGCAACAAAGGTATTCTTCTGCACCGGGGATACCCTATCGAACAGTTAGCCGAAAAATCCAATTTTTTAGAAGTTTGTTATTTATTACTAAATGGCGAGCTACCAAATCCCTCAGAATTAGCCTCCTTTAAAGAGGAAATTCGATACCACACGATGGTTGATGAGCAAATTCATGAATTTTTTAAAGGGTTTCCAAGAACAGCACACCCGATGGCAATGCTATGCGCTGTGGTCGGAGGGCTCTCGGCTTTCTATCACGATGACTTAGACATAGATAAAAAAGACCACCGGATGCAAGCTGCAATCAGACTCATAGCAAAAATGCCAACCCTCGCAGCAATGTGCTACAAACATGGAATTGGACAGCCTTTTATTTATCCACAAAACAAAATGTCTCTGGCTGAAAACTTTGTCAATATGCTATTTGGAACGCCTTGCGAGGAAACTGAAGTAAGCCCGGTAATTGCAAAGGCAATGGATACATTATTTCTACTTCATGCAGACCACGAACAAAATGCTTCAACTTCCACTGTTCGACTAGCTGGCTCCACTGGATCAAACCCCTATGCCTGCCTCGCTTCTGGGATAGCCGCTTTATGGGGACCCGCACATGGCGGGGCCAATGAGGCCGTTCTAGACATGCTTAATGAGATAGGAGACGAGTCGAGGATTGATGAGTACATACTTAAAGCAAAAGATAAAGATGATCCTTTTAGACTTATGGGTTTTGGCCACAGGGTTTATAAAAATTATGACCCACGAGCCACAGTAATAAGAGGAATATGTGCCGAAGTGCTAGACGAATTAGGCGTAGATAATGATCCACTATTCAAAATTGCTCGAAAACTCGAGAAACTGGCACTTGAAGACGATTATTTTATTGAGCGAAAGCTCTTTCCGAACGTAGATTTCTATTCTGGAATTATTCTAAAAGCAATTGGCATTCCAACAAGTCTATTTACTGTTATATTTGCTACGGGTCGAACGCCAGGCTGGATAGCTCACTGGCATGAGATGCTCAGTAATCCCTATAAGATCGGTCGACCAAGACAACTATATAAAGGGTCCCCTATACGCGACTATCCAAATTAGAATATCCAATTAAGAATGTAATGGTGGAGCCTACCGGGATCGAACCGGTGACCTCAACGCTGCCAGCGTTGCGCTCTCCCAGCTGAGCTAAGGCCCCAAACAGGTGATCGCGAATTCTAAGCGCCACCTATTCCTCTGTCAAACCGACTTAGAAAGGTTTTGATATTCAGATAGAAGTGTTTTCTCCATCTTTTTAGAAATCCCACCCAAAACCTTAATCGCGTCGCGCGTTCTAGCCCTAAATATGTCAATTCCAAGAACCGTCACTGATTCGATCACGGATATAGAAACATACTTACCTGTTACCGCCACAAAAAGCGGAGATAAAAATTCTCTGAATTTTAAGTCCATCTGTCCACTTAACATTTGGAACTCTTTATGGATAGATTCTTTATCCCAACTCTCCAANGCTTCAAGTCGCCAGAGGGAAAATTTTAAAACACGAAGAATTTTATCTCGATCAAGTTTAATTTTACTAAAACTATCCTCATTGAGGTGCACATCAGCGCTTAAGAAGAAACTTGTTAAATCTGCAACGTCACTGAATTTATCAACTCTTTCGCGAACTAAAGGGATGACATTTTTTATATTCTCTGAATCAAAAGCCCATTGTGTGTACTTTTTAATGAACTCGCTATCAGACATTTCCTCACGGATGTACTTACCGTTCAACCAATTCAATTTTTCCAGATCAAAAACTGGCCCACCCAATGATACTCGATTAATATCAAAGTTATCTGTCATCTCCTGGATTGAAAATTTCTCTTCGCCAGAGGGCATTGTCCAGCCCATCATCCCTAAATAATTTACCAACGCCTCCGGCAAATAGCCCATATCTTCGTAATATCCAATACTTGTAGGATTTTTCCTTTTACTCAATTTGCTCTTATCAGGGTTTCGTAGTAACGGCATATGACAAAAAATAGGTGGCTCCCATCCTAAGTACTCATATAGAAGTAAATGCTTCGGGACAGAGTTAATCCATTCCTCTCCCCTAATAACATGGGTAATATTCATCAAATGATCATCAACTACATTAGCGAAGTGATACGTTGGCATCCCATCAGACTTAATCAGAACCTGCATGTCGACTTGAGACCAGCTAATACTAACGTTTTCTCTCAATACGTCATCAAATTCGCAATCACCACTCTCCGGAACTTTCATTCGAATCACATAATCCTCTCCCTGCTTCAATCGAGATTCGATCTCTTCATCGGAAAGGTTTAAACAATGACCATCATAGCCAACCTGCGTCTTTTCTTGTAACTGATGTTTTCTTAATTGATCTAGGCGCTCTGAAGTACAAAAACATCTGAACGCTTTTTTATTCTGCAAAAGAATATCAGCATGCTCCGAATAGATTTTTGTCCTCTCACTTTGGCGGTATGGCCCATACTCTCCGCCCACATCCGGGCCTTCATCCCAGGTTAAACCAAGCCAATTTAAGGATTCAATAATATTGGATTCGGAGTTTTTCGAACTTCTAACTCTATCTGTATCTTCCACCCTCAGAATGAATTTACCTCCATTCGAATGCGCAAAACATCGATTAAAAAGTGCTATATACGCAGTTCCCACATGGGGGTCCCCTGTCGGAGAAGGGGCAATTCGAGTTCTTATTTGTGTCATTTCATGTACAGAAAATTAGTGTTTTAAGATTATAATGAGTCCTAGATTATACCTTGAAAACCATCTGCTCACGAATTTCTGAGCATTATCTCGTTATTTGTTTTTAAGAAAGATCATCCATACGACGTTCATATTATGATTAACAGAAAATTTTGCGTAGCCCCAATGATGGATTGGACAGATCGACATGATCGAGTCTTCTTGCGGAAATTTTCTAAGAATATCCTTTTGTACACAGAGATGATCACAAGCGCTTCTCTCGAATATGGAGATGCTGAGTATTTGCTTAAATATAATGAGGAAGAGCATCCTGTCGCCCTACAGATCGGCGGCTCTAAACTAGACGAACTTTCCCATGGAGCAATATTAGGAGAAAGAGCAGGTTTTGATGAGATTAATCTCAATGTTGGATGTCCGAGTGACAGGGTTAAGTCTGGAGAGTTTGGTGCCTGTCTCATGGCGAAGCCAAAGTTAGTCGCGGATTGCATTAAATCTATGAAAGATTCAGTAAATATTCCCGTAACCGTAAAATGCAGAACTGGTATCGATAATTTGGATTCGCAATCACGACTCCTTGAATTCATCGATACAATCTCTTCCGCTGGATGTAAAACATTTATAATCCACGCACGTAAGGCTATTTTGAATGGTCTCACCCCCAAAGAAAACAGGGAAATACCACCGCTAAATTATCAAAGGGTCTTTGCTGTAAAGGAAACGTTTCCCGATTTAGAAATTGTTATTAACGGAGGAATTACGAATCTATCAGATGCCTCTTCGTTTTTAGAAAAAGTAGATGGGGTAATGATTGGCAGAGAGGCCTATCAAAATCCCTTTTTCCTGAACGAGGTTGATGAAGTAATATTCGGCTGTTCCCCGAGCAAAAAGAATCGGACTAATCACCTGGAAGAGTACATCTCTTACATAGAGTCTGAGTTGCAAAAAGGAACCCCACTGAAGCATATGACTCGACATATTCTAGGCCTATTTAAATCCCAAAAAGGAGGAAAACAGTTTCGTCGTCATTTAAGCGAAAACTGCCATAAAGCAGGTGCAGGAATAAACGTAGTAACCGATGCTCTAAAATTTGTAAATTAAAGCCATCCTATGAAATAGGCATCAAATAATGTTAGTTTAGTGACTGTTTAACTTTGTTCTTTTATCAAGAAAATTTATGATCAATACAATTAGAAAATTTTTCAAAAGTAACGAAAGCAGCAAATCAGATAACTTAGAGGGTAATCAGGATGAGCTTGCCTATGCTTCATTGTTAATAGAAGTCATTAAAAGCGATGATCACTTCGATCAACGGGAACATGACGAATTGCTCAATATTCTGGGCACTAAATTAAGTATTGATGAGAAGGCGCTNGGTGAGCTCTCAGAGCTTGCNCAGAAAAAATCTGATGAATCAACCTCTCTTTATGAGTTNACACGTGAAATCAATGATAAGTATCAATATGAAGAGAANGTCCAATTNATAGAAGATTTATGGAGGATCGCTTANTCAGATGAGCGAATTGANAAATATGAGGATTATGTAATAAGAAAAGTAGCGGACTTANTTTATGTTACGCATAGCGACTTTATTAAATCAAAATTAAAAGTTAAAAATTCGATATCTCCTGAGGAATAACTTATTAAAAATCACCAAACTCGTTAGTCACTTCACCATCATTAACAACATACTCTCTATTCTGAATATAAGCCTCTCTAACGAATAAATAGCGGTCTCCGATAATTAGTTCGTCGTACGCTAATAACGAGGACCTAAAATCCAGCTCATCCGCAAGGTATAAGGTATAACGACTCTCGATATTTTCTATATATCTTATCGGATTAAATAAGGCATCAACTATCATTCCTACCGAATCTCTAAGATTACTAGCACCAAAAACAGGAAGAAAAACATAAGGACCTGCGTCGAAACCCCAGACACCTAATGTTTGACCAAAATCTTCCTCATTTCTGTATAGGCCCATACTAGTGGCAACATCTAAAATCCCTCCAATACCTATCGTTGAATTCACAATAATTCTGCCCGAATCAGATAATCCATCCTCTATTTTGAACTGCAAAAAATCGTTAATTGCAACGTTTACGTCTTGAAGATTATCAAAGACATTACCAACTCCAACTTGAAAAAAACGCGGCGTTACATTTGTGTAAGTCAAGGCAATTGGCCTGACAAGTAGCTGATCAAAATAGTCATTAACAGAGAAAAAATGTTGATTTAACTTCATCCAAGGATCATAGTCTTGCGACTTTGCTGAAAAAGACAATACAAGCAGACTAACTATAAGTAAAAGTTGGATACGCATAATTTAAATAGCCCCCAGCTATCTTTCAAATTTATGCTGTTAAACGATCTATCGCATTTCTTATTTTTTTAGAGGAGACCGAAATTTTAGTGCCCAAGGATTGGGCAAAAAGAGATACTCGATACTCCTCTATCATCCAGCGTATGTCATCCAATTTATTTTGATCATCAGCTGAAATAGCTTCACCTAACCTTTTGTACTCATCCCAGAATTCGGAAATTTCCTGAGTAAACACATAATCATTTGCACCAAGATGAGGCGCTCTTTCAAGTCGTAACTTGATACCCTTTAAATATCGAGGAAATTGTCTGAGTCTGTCAATAGTTGTCTTAAAAAAAAGCTCGCCTACCAGTAAATTGTCAAGTTGTAGATGTATATCCTCACAAAAATATGTCAAGTTTTTATCTGTTACAGATGACAGCCTTCGGAGAATAGAAATTCGCTCTTCAAACAGCTCCTCCACAATCAACAGAATTTCCTCACTCTGAGAGTAAAGCTTTGATTTTCCGATACTCAGCTGTTCATCAAATTCGCTTTTTGAACGAGGTATAGTGGTATGAACATCAAAAGCATTCAAGTACGTTAAATGTATAGCATCCTCAACAAAATTTGTGAAATTAAGAGGGATTTTCAAAGCTGATTCAATTTTGAATCGATTATATTTTTTCTTAATCATGTTCTTTTGCTGAACGCTACGCAATAAATATAGTCTGATGAGCCCATTTTTTGTGCTTTCAAGAGCCTGCTCAAATTCTGAAAATAATTTAAGTGATACCGAATTTGTACTATCAACTAACCCTGGATATCGCACAATTTTTAAATCTGTTTTTAGATCAATTTCTTTCGGAAGAGTTTCAAAATCCCAATCAATAAGATTTTCAACATCATAGACATTCCACTCTTCGGGTAATTCAATTTCAGATNTCTGAAAGTCTATCCCCTTTTTAGATAACAGTCTCTTAACCTCATTTACATTGGAACCTATAGCAAGAGATTTTCTATTCTTATCTATTACATTAATCTTAATAATGAGATGATCTGGTAAGGAGATATTTGCGAATTGAACCGGTGAAATATTTATTCTACGCTGTTTAATTAGTAATGTAGCGAGAAGTTTAAACAAGTCACCTCTCAACTCAAACATTTCAGATATTATGTCATCCACAAACCCACTGATTGGTATTAATTTCTTGCGAGTAGCTTTTGGCAAACCTTTAAGTAACGCGATACATTTTTCCCGTATGATTCCCGGAACAGCCCAATCAATATCCGCATCACTGAGCTGATTAATAAGCTGGAGAGGAACTTGAACTGTCGCTCCATCCTTTCTCGCCCCAGGTTGAAAAGTATAATTTATAGGAATTTGGTTACTGTTTAGTGAAATAGAGTCCGGGAATTCATTTGTGCTAGGATTTTCGTTATTGTCGAAAAGCGCCATTCGATCCAAAATAAGTTTTTTTGACGCGCCACTTTCAGGATCTCTAATCCAATTCTCCAATTCTTTCGTCGAGGTAATGTTCTCCGGTATAGCCTTCGAGTAAAAAGCGTTAATATCATTCTCGCTAATAAATTTTTCGGGACGACGTAATTTATTTTCCTCGGCACGAATGGCTTCTAAAATCTGTTGATTCTGCTTATAAAAAGCCGCATCAGTCTTTACAGCACTTTTCGACAAACCTTCTGAAAGGAAAATTTCATGAGCATGCTCTTGATTTACTGAGGAATATTCAACTCGAGTCTTTTCAATTATCGTAAGTCCATAAAGACGTACTCGCTCAAATGCTTTTACACTTTGAGTTCTCACACTCCAATGAGGGCTGTGAACCTCCCGCTTGACCAGGTGTTCTCCTATTTCTTCAATCCATACTGGATCTATCTTTGCCGCCATCGCAGCAAACGTCTGCGTAGTTTCTATTAATTCTCCTGTTACAATCCATTTTGGCAGTGCTCTGGCAAGTACTGATGAATTAAGAATGATAAATTTCTTATTTCTGCTCCCTATGTATTGCCTTTCCGTTGAACGATAAGCTAGTTGATTTAACGAACCGGCAATTATACTTTTATGAATATCAACATAAGTGGAAGGCTTTTTATTAATCCGCAAGCCAATCCTTCGGCAAGTTAAAGTAAGTTGAAAATGTACCTCTTTCCACTCACGCATTCGTGTGTAAGACAATCGATATTGCCTACAGAATTTTTTTAACCTGCTAGAGTTACCTAGTTTTCTTGTCTCTTCGAAAATTATCCATAGATTTATTAAAGCCAGAAAATCAGAGTTTTTACTATTGTATAAGTCTGACTCGTAATCTGACTCGTTAAACTCGATATGACCACTCTCTCTCGGGTCTTGTATACTTAACAAACTTACAATAATTAAGAGTTCTTTTAGACAGTTTTTTGAATTTGCTACTAACAACATCTTCGCATGTTTAGGATCTACAGGGATTGAAGCCATCCTTCGTCCGTCTTTCGTTAATTTTCGAAATTCGTTAACGGCTTTGAGCTCTTCAAGTAGTTTAAACCCTTCATTTATAGACTTTGACTCAGGCTTATCTAAAAAGGGAAACTTAAAAATATCGCCCAAGTTTAAAGACAGCATTCTCAAAATCACTGCAGCTAAGTTAGTTCGAATTATCTCCGGATCCGTATATCTGGCACGTGTTTTAAAGTCCTCTTCTGTGTATAAACGAATGCAAACACCGTCCTCTATCCGACCACACCTCCCTTTCCGTTGATTAGCACTGGCCTGTGATATTTTTTCTATCGGCAATCGTTGAATTTTTGATTGAAAACTATAGCGACTAATTCTTGCGAGCCCGGTGTCTATGACATACTTTATTTTAGGGACAGTTATTGAAGTTTCTGCCACATTCGTAGATAAAATTACTCGCAGTGTAGTGTGCTCTTTAAATATTCTACTTTGTTCGGATTGAGGTAGCCGCGCGTAAAGCGGAAGAATTTCAAGATTTTTATGCTTCTTTTTCCGAAGAACTCTCGAAGCTTCCCTTATTTCTCGNTCACTACTTAANAAAACCAAAATATCTTTAGCNTCGCTAATANCCTTTGNCGCTTCACGNGCCAGTGAAATNACNCTATCACATACTTTTTCACTTATAGTTTTCTCTTTTTCTTCGCCAGCTAAATTCATGGGAAGGTATCTGGTTTCGACTGGAAACATTCTTCCTTTAACTGAAATTACTTCTGCACGATTGAAATGATTTGAAAATTTGTCCACGTCAATAGTNGCTGAAGTAATAATTANCTTGAGCTCATCCCTCTTGCTGATAAGCCTCTTTAAATATCCCAAAATGAAATCAATATTTAGTGATCGCTCGTGAGCCTCATCAACAATAACAACCTCATATTTGGATAAATATGGATCTGACTGAATTTCTGCGAGAAGGATTCCATCGGTCATAAGCTTGACNCGACAGGTCTCAGAAAATCTATCATTAAACCGAACTTGATAACCTACTAATTCGCCGAGTTTGGTATTCAATTCATCTGCAACTCTAGCAGCAACAGATGTCGCAGCCAGTCGCCTGGGTTGGCAGTGACCGATAAGGCCCCGCACGCCATATCCAGCATCTAGGCATATTTTCGGTAACTGCGTAGTTTTGCCGGAACCTGTATCTCCAGCGACTATTAATACCTGATTCNNTCTCAATNAATCACGAATTTCTTTNGCTCTNAAAGAAACGGGTAGTGTTTCTGGAAAGTGAATAGACTTAGGGATAAGTTTTCTATTTGACTTCGAAGTAGAGACCGAAGCATTGATAAGTTCACTTAGTTCGGATATCTGTTTCTTTTGCTTACTGCCTGTTAATTTCGTTTTTTGTAAAGACTTTATTATTTTAGAAAATCGATAAAGATCTTTTGTTTGGCAATGCTTAATTTTCTCTCTTAATGAACGTAGCACAAGAAGATATACTTAATATAAAGATCTGACTTACTGACGTAATTCTCGACGGAGGATTTTGCCAATATTTGATTTTGGAAGCTCTTGAGTAAAGACAATTTCTTTTGGNACCTTGTATGCGGTGAGCCCTTTCCTACAATGCGAGAGTAACTCGGATTCTGTAATACCTGATTCGTTGAGAACCACAAAAAGTTTTATTAGTTCGCCTGTCTTTTCATTAGGAACTCCAATTGCGGCGCTTTCTAAGACAGAGGGATGCTGATTGATCCAGTCTTCAATTTCATTCGGGAAAACATTAAACCCTGAAACTAGAATCATATCTTTCTTCCGGTCTACTATTGATATATAACCGTCCTGACTAATCTCAACAAGGTCTCCCGTCTTAAACCAGTCCGAAGAAGAATAAGTCTGCTCTTCAGTGCTACTTTTTTCCCAGTAACCTAACATTACTTGAGGACCTCTCACCCAGAGCTCTCCTCGATCACCTGGTGGCACTTCATTCTCTTTATCATCGACAACTTTACATTCTGTCTCCGGAACCAAATGACCAACCGTGCCAACACGGACCTTACCTGGGATATTTACTGAGACGACTGGAGAGCATTCCGTTAATCCATAGCCCTCTATAATTTCGCTACCTGTAACGGCCTCCCACTGTTGGGACACCGACGTCGACATAGCCATACCGCCCGCCCCACAGAATTTTAAATTTTCAAAATTCAACGCTTTAAATTTTTCATTTTGCAAAAGAGCAAGGTAAAGNGTATTAATTCCNACAAAGCCATTAATTATAAATTTTTGAAATACCNTAACTAATGATTTCAAATCTCTTGGGTTNGGAATGAGAATATTATGATTGCCTGCGTANGGCATNGTTAAACAGTGCAACAAGAAAGCGTAACTATGATANAGCGGTAATGGNGCAGCTATATTTTCTAGNTTATCCCTAATGAGAAGTAAGCATCTTGACCTGAGTTGCATCATATTGCTAATAAGATTTCGATGGCTCAGCATGGCTCCCTTAGAGACACCCGTCGTNCCTCCNGTGTATAAGATTANCGCAACATCATTATCAACNCCTGCCCCCNCGGGNTCCANATANCTNTCCTGACAGGCAACAACAGTTTCAAAGCTTACCGAATTTGGTATCTTATAGTTAGGAACAATGCGTTTAAGATATCTAGCTCCAAAATTAAGTACCTTTGACTGTATTGGTCCTTGCAAGTCACCAAGGCGCGAAATAATTATTGTTGTAATTTCCGTTTGAGGAAGAATTTTTTCTAATTTTTCACAGAATGCATCGAGAATAACTATTCCTTTCACTCCCGAATCTNCAAATTGATGGAGCATTTCTTGAGAGGTGTAAAGGGGGTTAGTCGTCACTACTACCAACCCAGCTTTTATNAATCCATAAAATGTTATGGGAAATTGCAAAAGATTTAAAAGTTGTATTGCGACTCTATCGCCTACTTGAAGATCTGTATGCGTCTGAATATAGGCAGCGAAATTGTCACTNAGCNTTTCTATCTCTTCATAGGTCAAAGTTTTTCCAAGACAAGTAAATGCTTTTAATGTGGCGTGCTCTGATGAAAAATAATTAAATAGTTCTCTGAGAGAATTGTACTGATGCGGCGATAATTCTGAGGGTAGTCTTTCCATATATTTTACTTTAGAAGCGAACCCATCGCGCCTTCCAATCCCTTTACAGTAAGTGGAAACATTTTATCCTCCAATAATTCTTTAACAATTTCGATAGAATAACTATGCTCCCAGTAGTCTTTCGGTGTAGGGTTTATCCAAACCATATTGTCGAACGACTCACTCATTCTCCTCATCCAAATTGCACCAGCTTCCTCATTGTAGTGCTCTATACTGCCACCTGTATGAGTAATTTCGTACGGCGCCATGGTTGCATCACCAACAAAAATAACCTTGTAGTCTTTAGAGTATTTGTTCATCACTTCAAAAATCGGCGTTGTCTCAGCATGCCGCCTGTGACTCTTTGTCCAAACTGATTCATAAAGAAAGTTATGGAAATAGTAATACTTTAAATGTTTAAATTCACTCCGTGCGGCTGAAAAAAGCTCTTCACATGTTTTTACATGAGGATCCATCGAACCTCCGACATCAAAAAACAATAAGACTTTCACAGCGTTATGGCGTTCCGGGATCATTTTAATATCCAACAAGCCCGCGTTTTTTGCAGTCGACGATATCGTATCATCAAGGTCCAATTCTTCAGCGGTACCTGTTCTTGCAAATTTCCGAAGCCTTCTTAAAGCTAGTTTAAGATTACGAGTACCTAGCTCCACAGAGTCATCTAAATCTCGATAGTTGCGACGATCCCAAACCTTGACTGCTCGACCACTTCTGCCCTCTTGTTGACCTATCCTTATTCCCTCTGGATTATATCCATATGCTCCAAAGGGCGACGTTCCACCTGTCCCCACCCATTTATTACCTCCCTGATGACGCTTTTTTTGCTCTTCCATGCGCTTCTTAAATTCTTCCATCAATTTATCAAGACCGCCAAGCGCCTCAATTTTTGCTTTCTCTTCGTCTGTTAACATAGATTCAAGCTGCTTTCGCAGCCATTCATTCGGGATTTCATGCGACGAAAGCTCATCTAAAATTTCAACATTCTCAAAGTACTTTGCAAAAGCCCTGTCAAATTTGTCAAAATTCTTCTCATCCTTTATTAAGCATAAACGTGACAAATGATAGAAATCATCCACGTTTCCAAAAATAATATTTTTTTTAAGACATTCAAGAAGAGTGAATAATTCAGTGAATGACACTGGCAGGCGCTCTTCCTTTAACGTCATAAAGAATTTGATAAGCATTAAGTTTTTGCTCTATGCATAAAGGCTAACTTTTCCAATAAGTGAACATCCTGTTCGTTTTTTAAAAGTGCACCGTATAGTGGTGGTATTGCATTCTTAGCATCATGATTCTTTAAAACATCTTCCGGGATATCATCAGCCATCAACAATTTCAACCAATCAATCAACTCAGATGTAGATGGTTTTTTCTTTAAACCTGGAATTTTTCGTACATCAAAAAATATATCCATAGCTTGACTCAATAAATCTTTCTTTATATCAGGATAATGTACGTTTACGATTCGCTCCATAGTCACCGAGTCGGGAAATTCAATATAATGAAAAAAACAACGCCTCAAAAATGCATCGGGAAGCTCTTTTTCGTTATTACTCGTAATGACAATAACAGGTCGCGTACGAGCCTTAATTAACTGCTGAGTTTCATAAACAAAAAACTCCATTTTATCCAACTCTAAAAGCAAGTCATTAGGAAACTCGATATCTGCTTTGTCTATTTCATCGATTAATAAAACCGACTGCGAGTCAGATTCAAAGGCCTGCCAAATTTTGCCCTGTACAATGTAATTCGCAATATCGTGTACCTTATCATCACCTAATTGAGAATCACGGAGTCTTGAAACAGCATCATATTCATATAAACCCTGTTGCGCCTTAGTTGTTGATTTTATGTGCCATTGAATTAACGGCAAATTTAATGCCTTAGAAACCTGCTCTGCGAGCATAGTCTTTCCCGTGCCTGGCTCTCCTTTGATCAAAAGGGGTTTTTGCAACTGAATTGCAGCATTTACGGCCATTTGCAACTCTTTGGTTGCCACATATTCTTGTGTACCTGTGAAATTCATCTAAATACTTCCGAAACTAATATTTAAAACGCTATTTTAATGCTCAAATTGGTTTAAATACAGTAAAAGGTTCCTCTTGAGNATGACGTGTTTAAATTTTTTCATAGGACTCCAANACAAACGTATANTGAGATGGATCCTTCAAGAAAAATTGTAGATTTTTATAGACTTTCTCTCCAGAGANGTAAAGCTCAGGTANCGTTAAAGAGCCAGTNGANGGCTCAAAAATTGCCATATTNAANGTGGNNTCATATATCCGTTGTANGCTATTCAAAACCAGNTTAAATAATNNTGGTGACTCCGACCCATCTACCAATAGTGAAAGGGTCGCCATACCAAAGCTNCCAGCATCAAGTGTTAGTCTCAATTCTGAACTNNTCGAATCAAANTAGTTNGGAGCAACTGCAGCGGNTTTAATATCTACCTTAGNAACGGTTATNAAATTATCTGAGGAAATCTTACTCTGAANATAGTCCTTCANNGGAAAATCAGTAATTCCNCCNACCGTATAAGTTTTCAGNCTAGAAATTTCATCAGCTACGGNAATNCCATTTCCGATAACNCTTCCAAAAACAGTAAACCCTCCATTTTGATTATCGAGATTCTTAGAGTTATNCGACAGATTAATAAACCATTGGCTCGTCGCACTATTAGGGTCCCCTCCTACCTTCGCCATAGCAACAGTTCCACGTATATTAGATAAACGAAATTCGTTTANTAGTGCCGAATCTGTTTTTATCGGTATCAGACTGTTACTTTCACTCTCATACNTTAGCCAACCACCCTGTACGACAAAATCCGGTANNGAGCGATGAATAACAGTACCANTATATCTNCCTGACTCCGCATACCGNATAAAATTGGCTACGGTCAAGGGAGCTGAATCATCGAAAAGNTCAATNTCAAAATNTCCANCAGAAGAACTAATANTTGCTATNGGATTGCAATANGCANTGTTCCATAANAAANAANACAGACAAAGAAANACATNTNGAGAACGTTCTTTNANANAATGTCTTTTAAGNAAANAATTAAAGANTAGTNTTTTTNGCTGGCTTTTTTTTAAAAATNTAAAATCCAAGAGCAATAGCCTGAAAAGTAAAAATAGAGAGAAACAAAGGAACTCCGGCCCTGAAAANTTCTGCGGNCCCTAATGTGATCATATCCAACATGGCAANCATGAGCGCGGGNGCNAGTGTAGTTTCTTGCAAATTTATAAACCAAGGTGTGAATATTAACGAGGCTAGTAGTCCACGTAACATATATACAAGCAATTCAAATTTTAAGACGCTTATAAGGCGCCAAAATAGTAGAAAAAANNCGACGGCAGCAGTCAAGTAAATCAAGCTTATTAGCAAAATATCATTTTGGGTTATCATAGTTCTGCCCATCTACCCAGCGTATTACATGCTCGAGGAAGCCTGTCGGATGTACATTTTCCTCGGATATAGACTTTCCTAGAATTGATATCCCACAAGTNNAGACTGCTGAGTTGTCTTTTGACAATAAAGGATGCCAGTCAAATAAGGGTTTGTCATTAGCTCTCAACCTATATGCACAGGTTGGAGGCATCCATTCTATGTGCGCAGGGATTAACTCTCTCACATTAAGGCAGTCAGATACCAACTGAGTTCTCTGCTCGTAGCATGAACACTTCCCCGATTTATTGTCAAAATATTTACANACGACCCGCGTCCAAAGTAGTTCCTCTGTCTCATCATCTATAAACTTCTTTAAGCAACATCTACCACACCCATCACACAATGCTTCCCACTCAATATCTGATAATTCGTTTAAAGGCAGTTCCCAAAATTTTTCACGCAAGTTATTAAACTTCATAACCACTATCAACTTAAAAATATTTGAGTTAATGAATCATTAAGAACTTCCTTTCGCCAACCGGATAATTCTTTTGGCCAGATTAAGGTACCACTATACTCATAATCTTTTACAAGCTTTTGCAGCAATCGCTTGCGCGCCAACAATTCAGGTACAATTGATAGCTTAGCGGCTATTTCTGATACTCTCTCTTGGCATTGCTTCAAAATTTTCCTAGATGAAGAGCTCAATGGGTAATTTAAAACGCCTTTTTCGATCGGTTTTAATTGATAGCGCGAATTGCTCAACCTCTCGATAATTTCTTCGCCATCCCTATCCAAAAATCGCTTATCAATCTTCGTCTCTTCCATCAATGTTTTAATTGAAATATGATTAGAGTCTCCGATAATTGTCGACATCGTTAATAAATCAGAGTCCTTTGCAATCCAAGACTTCGGCTTATTTCTCTGTCTAGCCTGAGTTTCTCTCCAGTAACACAACTGNTGTAAACATTCTAAATTTTCTGTTGCAAGCTTCCACGAACCACTTATCTGGCTATAGGAAGANTCCCAGTTAGANGGATCCTCAAAACCCCTNGAGGTCTCTAGNAAAGCAAGGCANTCNTCCTCAAACCAGTCAACTTTATTTTCCAATATTAGTTGCTTTCTTAGATTTTCCTCAAGAGCCGGGAGATAGTAAACGTCATCAGCNGCATATCGTANCTGTCTTTTTGAAAGTGGTCTNGCCAGCCAATTTGACCTCGTGACATCCTTTTCTACGTGCTGTCCCAAAATAAGCTGCACTATTGCTTGGTAACTTAGTGAAAACCCTAGCCCCAAAAACGCTCCAGCAATTTGCGAATCAAAGAGGCAACTCGGCGTAATATTCAAAGATGTAGACAGGAGATTTAAATCTTCACTTGCTGAATGTATAATTACCAGCCTGGTCGGCTCGCAAAAAATTTCACAAAAGGTATCCCAGGCATTGACTTTAATCGGATCAATAAGAAAACACGCCTGGGCAGCATATAACTGGATCAGACCTAATTGACCATAAAATGTATTTGTTCTTACAAATTCGGTATCTAAAGCAAGAAGCTTTTCCGAGTATANTTCTTGACACAGTTCATTCAATCTTTCGTCAGAGTCAACAAGTTCAAATCTGTTACTGTTACTCTCCACNATTTNACTCATCATCTAACATAGATTTACGNCCCNAAAANGCATGATTTAAAGTCCCACCATCAACAAATTCTANNTCCCCGCCTACAGGAATACCGTGNGCTATCCGTGTAACTTTAATATCTTCGAACTTCAATTGCTCCGCTATGTAGTATGCTGTTGCGTCTCCTTCGACAGTAGGGTTACATGCAAGTATTACTTCCTTTACGGATTTNGTTCTTACTTTTTCAATCAAAGAATTAATTCCAAGCTGCGCAGGACCAATACCGTCAATTGGCGATAACCTTCCCATTAAAACGAAATAAACTCCTCTATAAGTTCCCGCTTGTTCNATGGCTAGAATATCTGCCGGCGACTCAACAACACAGCATAGGCTTGGATCTCTCGANTTGTTTTCGCAAATAGAACAGAGTTCATGTTCTGTAAGNTTTCTGCACTCTCGGCAATTTCCGACATTNTTCAAAGCTGAAACTAACGACTCGCTTAGTTTCAATCCTCCCGCTCTATTCCTNTCTAANAGAAATAAAGTCATTCTTTGCGCAGATTTAGGACCCACTCCTGGAAGGCATCTAAAAGATTCGATCAGTTGGTTAATAAGCGGACTTGAATTCATTATGATTAAAATGGGAATTTAAATCCATCAGGCATTTTAAAGTTTTGAGCAAGCCCACCCAGGGATTGCTGACTCTTTTCTTCAAGTTTTCGAACGGCATCATTAACAGCCGCTCCAATTAGATCTTCAATTACTGGTTTATCTTCTTGGAAAAGCGAATCGTCCAATACAACACTTACCACATCGTGCTTACCATTCATTCTAACTTTAACAAGACCAGCGCCAGACTCTCCGTCTACAGTTAACTTCTCCATTTCTTTTTGAGCTTCTTGAAAATTTTCTTGCATCTGCCTGGCTTGCATCATTATATCGTTTAGGTCTGTCATCTAAATATTACTCATCTATGGTTGTTATGCTGGAGATGGATATTTCTCCAGAAAAATGGTTAATTATTTTCTGGACATTAGAATTTTGCTGAAAACCGTCGAGCATTTTCTGTCGCGCCTCTTGTTTTAGCCTTGCACTTAATTTGGATGGGGTCTCACCATCAACTTGTTCCGATAAGATATGAACGATAGCTTTTCTATTTAAATATGAACTCAAAGCAGAAGATAATTTTGGGAGCATATCGTCATTATAAATCGTCTTAGCATTTTCATCTAATCTAAAGTAGAAATCTTCACCACTACAGTTTTTTAGCTGAGCATTCGAAAAAACATTTTCAATCATCCCAGTTACATTCAATTTCAAAAATACTGACAACCAGTCCTCATTGGTTTCAAGCTTGATGGCACAATCCAATTCACACGAGATTTCTTTATCATTTGGAGCATTAAAATTACTTTTAACGCTGAACTCACTCTCCTTAGGCTCCGAAAGAGCAGTAGCTGCTGCTGAAGGTTTGTCATTTCGAACACTTTTATTGGTGTTATTTATGCCGTCAAGATTTAGTTTTTTTTTTTGATTATCGCCAGCATTGAGTGGCTTTAGAGATTCCGAAGAAGGAGAGAAGGTGATCATTCTCAGCATCAGCATTTCAAATGATGTTTTTGGATCGGGTGCCGTCTCTATCTCCACCCTCGCCTTACAACCCATTTGATAAAACAACTGCAGATCCTCCTTTAAGAAAGATTCGGATAAATTGAGTATTTGTTCTCTATCTCCAAGGTTGTTTTCAACAGACTCTGGTAAGACCTGGGCAATTGCTAGTCTGTGTAACAAGGATAATAAGTTATCAAGCAAGCCTTTAAAATCTGGCGATCCATCTGAAAGTTGAGAGATAACTTTTATAACATTAGGTGCTGACTTTTCGGCTAATGCTTGCAAAATAAGGAAACTTTGCAGTCTATCGGGAAC
>PBXX01000026.1 GCA_002727755.1 Gammaproteobacteria bacterium
TACTTTCAACTTCATTTTTTAATATTTTTACTAACATGCCATCATAATCTATACCTACCGCCTTCATTGCGGAAGGAACAAAACTATGATTCGTCATTCCAGGGATAGTATTTAACTCCAGTAAAAAAAAATCTCCGCTCATATCTTGAATCACATCTACTCTCGCCAAACCTTTACACCTCAACCCTTTATATGAACTTAAAATCAAATTCTCCAATTCTGCTAACTTATTGGCATGTAAATTAGGAGGACAAATCATTTTTGTCTCAGAATCAATGTATTTTGCCTCGTAATCAAAAAACTTTCGTGGGGTTTCTAGTTGCAATGTAGGAAGAACCTCATCACCGATGACCCCTGTTGAATACTCGACACCTTCAATGCATCGCTCTGCGAAAACCTCGGAGCCAAAACTAAGAGCTTTACCATAATAACTCTTTAGTTCACTTGGATTGGTAGTCATAGATATCCCCAAACTCGACCCCCCGCTCACTGGCTTGACAACTACTTTTTTAAGCCTCTCGATCACACACCCCCAATCAGAACGATCATTCAATAATTCATATTCTGGGGTTTTTAAGCCTAATTGAAACCAAATTTGCTTACTTACCACCTTATTCATAGCAAGAGCTGAGGAGAGCACATCGCTACCGGTATAATTGATCTCCATAGTTTCTAAAAGGCCTTGAATTACACCATCTTCACCATTTTCACCATGTAATGTAATAAAAGCGAAATCCGGTTTTAATTCTTGAAGCCGCTCAATGATGTCATGGCTTACGTCCATTTCAGAAACATGAAATCCTAATCTTTGCAATCCAGCATAAACCGCTGCTCCGCTGGAAAGAGAAATTTTTCGCTCCGAGGATATGCCACCCTTTAACACAACTATATGGCCTAGTTTTTCAATTAGGTCATTAATATTTATCGGTTTCATTAGTTTTTTCTTAACCATTTCTAGAGATTTCTTCTATAAAAATCAATAAATTACTCCACAATGAACAAATTTCTAGCTATCAATTTTGATAATGCCCCAACACTTCCAGCTCCTTGCGTCAATAAGATATCTCCTGACTGCAATACGCCTGGCAGAAGATCCAGTACGTCTTTCTCATTTTGCAAATAAAAAGGGTCTAACTTACCCCGCAGTCTAATACTCCGACATAGCGCCCTGGAGTCAGCTCCTTGTATTTTTTTCTCTCCGGCAGGGTAAACCTCAAGAAGAATGAGTGCATCTACATCGGAAAGAACTTCAACAAAATCTTCATATAAATCCTTCGTTCGACTATATCGATGAGGTTGATAGATCATTACCAATCTTTGTTTTGGCCAACCCTCTCTTAATGCTTTTATTGTGGCCGCAACCTCGGTTGGATGGTGACCATAGTCATCAATTAGCATTACCTCGCCATTTGAGTAGGAGAACTTCCCCTGAATATCGAATCTTCTGCCAACTCCAGAGAATTTTTCTATACCGGCACATATATCAGAGTCATTGATACCCTCATCAGAGGCAATAGCGATAGCTGCAGTAGCATTCAACGCATTATGCCGTCCAGGCATATTTAAGCTAATACTCAACAAATCTTCATTATTGGATCTAGAGACATCAAAGCTAATTCTGGTGCCTGTTTGTCTATAATTCATAATTCTAAAATCAGCCTCTTTTGAAAAACCATATGTAATTTTAGGTCGGGATATTTTAGGCAGAATCTCTTTAATTACCTCCTCATCAATACAAAGGACAGCGAGACCATAAAAAGGGAGATTATGTAAAAATTCTATAAAATGCTTCTTAAGGATTTCAAAATCTCCTTGATAAGTATCCATATGATCGGATTCGATGTTTGTAACGACCGCTACCATTGGCTGTAAATGCAAAAAAGAGGCATCGCTTTCATCTGCCTCGGCCACAAAGTATTTACTTCCTCCTAGCTGAGCACTTGCGCCAACGCTCTTTAAAACGCCTCCAATCACAAAAGTAGGATCACACCCGCCCTCTGCTAAAATTGACGCNACTATACTAGTCGTGGTNGTTTTACCATGAGTCCCNGCAATAGCNATTGAGTGCCTATATCGCATTAANTCGGCNAGCATTTCAGCTCTGGCCAATATCGGTTTTCCTNTTTCAACAGCCGACACAATCTCTGGATTTTTCGAATCTACTGCACTAGAAAAAATNACCGCATCTGCNNGCTCNACGTTTTCCTTCTTNTGNCCANAAAATATCTCTACTCCCAGANTAGACAATCTTTTGGTATTAGCNGATTCACTAATATCCGANCCTGTNATCTTATAGCCTTGATTACATAACACCTCAGCGATACCGCACATACCAGCACCACCAATACCTACAAAATGAATAGTCCTAATGCGTCTCATTTCTGGAAATTCATGACTGGTATTATTTTCAATCATGGGAAACCTTTATGCAGAGCTGAACTATTTTTTGTGCCGCATCCCTAACCCCAACCCTGCGCGCATTTAATGCCATATCTTGTAACTGCGACTTATCCTTAATGAAAGGTCGTACCATTTCTTTCAACCTTTGAACATTGAAATCTACCTGTCGAATCAATATGGCTGCCTTTTCATCAACCAACCACTTTGCATTTAATAATTGCTGATTATCTGAATGATAAGGATAAGGGATCAAAATCGAAGGTAGCCCTATTGCAGCGAGCTCACTTACCGTGCTTGCGCCTGAACGCGATATAACTAAATCGGCCCAAGCGTAGGCCTCAGCTACTTCTTCGATAAATGGGAGAACTCGACAACGCTCTCCAAAAGAAATTCCCTGGCTTTTATATTTTTCAACCGTCTTAACGAAGGATTCATGTCCAGTTTGATGAAGAAGATGAATGTCTTCGATTTCACCATTATTAGAAAAAAATTCGGGGATAACCGAGTTGATGCTTAATGCACCTTGGGAACCACCTAAAACAAGAAGACGCAATGCTGATTCATTTTCTGTATCGAATTTTTTTTTAACTCTCAAAATTTTTGTTCGCAACGGATTACCAGTAAAAATAGCTTTTACCGAACGTGCAAATGTATCGGGGTATGCCTCAAACACTTGATCTGCTACGTTAGAGAGCAATCGATTTGTCAGACCAGCGACGGCATTTTGCTCATGAATAAAAAGAGGCTTGCCTAAAATTTTTGCCGCAACACCAGCAGGACCAGAGACAAACCCCCCCATACCAAGCACAAAAGTGGGACGAACCTTTAAAATTACAAGGAGCGACTGAAAAAATGCTTTAAACAACATGAATGGAGCCAGAAATTTTCTCACGAAACCAGACCCTCTCAGACCGGTAACTGAAATTTTATGTAGCGGGATTCCAGTATCAGACAACAATTGGTTCTCCATCCCTTTCGGCGTCCCCAACCATTCAACTTGTATCGATTGAGACATTAGCAGATTTGCAATAGACAGAGCTGGGAAGACATGACCCCCAGTCCCGGCTGCCATTACGAGGATCTTTATTCGATCAGAACTCATTAATTAATTCTTTTATCCAAAATTTCATCATAAGGAGTCTCATGAAGTAGACGTACTTTCAAATTCGAAACTCTCCGTTTCATACTGAACTCGCAATAACAAAGCAGCCATAAAAAAACTCACAATCAAACTTGCTCCGCCGTAACTCAAGAAAGGAAGTGTCAATCCTTTTGTAGGGAGTAAGCCCGTATTCACTCCAATATTGACCATCGCTTGACCGGCAAACAGAAGACCTATTCCATATGCGATAAAAGCCTCAAATATTGCCTCCTTTCTTTCAGCATTCCGTCCGATTAAAAAAGCTGTCTTAACTAATAGACAAAAGAGGATTATTATGGTCGCTACCCCGACTANACCTAACTCCTCACCAATAATTGCTAAAACAAAGTCATTATGNGCTTCAGGTAAGAAATATAGCTTNTGTATACTATTACCCAANCCAACACCAAACCATTCGCCTCTACCAAAAGCGATGAGGGCTTGAGTTAACTGATAACTCCCACCGAACACATTTTCTGCCGCCCAAGGATTTAAGTATGAAGAAAACCTCACAATTACATAAGGTTTTGTCATGGCTACATAAACCACCGCACCTACAAATAGTAAAAGCATTAGAAAAAGTCGGTGTAATTTTGCTCCAGCTAGAAAAATCATACAAAATGCTGTTAAAGTCAAAATAACTAAAGCCCCATGATCCGGCTCAAGTTGTAAAAGCACCGCGGCTCCTGCAACTATAATCATAGGTTTAAAAAATCCAGACCACCTCTCCCTTACCTCGATTAAATGTCGATCTAAATAAGATGCAAGGTAGATTACAATGAATATTTTAGCCAACTCAGAAGGCTGTAAATTAAAGATCCCAATATCAATCCATCTAGCACTTCCATTAACCACTTTCCCCACACCTGGTACTAGAACCAAAACTAATAACGAAAAGGAGCCCAACAAGAGAAACCAGCTTACCTTCTTCCAAAAAATCAGAGGTACATGCAAAGTAAAAATAACCACCACTAACCCAATTATGGAAAATATCCCTTGCCTCTTTAAAAAGTAAAATGGGTCTTGGTATTGACTGCTAGCAATTTCGATGGAGGCAGATGTCATCATAAGCAAGCCAAGGGTAAAAAGCAGGCAAATAACGAACAACAGCCTATTAAATGTTACTTCGCTGGATTCTCTTATCTGACGAATAGCTTCTGGTTTGATATTGCTCATAATAGATTTTTCACGGAGTCGATGAATGCCTGCCCTCGATGTTCGAAATTTGTATACATATCAAAACTTGCGCATGCTGGAGAAAGCAAAACAACATCTCCCGATAATGCCTTTTCACTCGCAATTCCAACAGCATCCTCCATATCTTTCGCAAAATTAGTTGGAATATCCTGATTAAAATTAGAAGCCATCTCTTCAGCATCTTTACCAATTAGAACTAATTCTTTAGCCCATTTATTTATTACAGGAGTCAAAGGAGTAAAGTCTGCTCCTTTTGCAACACCACCCGCGATCAATACGATATGTCCATTAATGCTTTGTCCCAAGCCCTCGATAGCGGCCATCGTTGCACCAACATTAGTGCCTTTTGAATCATTGTAAAAACCCACTCCAGATACCTCTCGTATCCATTGACATCGGTGTGGTAGGCCTGAGAAGTTAATAACTGCAGATTTTATATGTTTGATATCTACGCCTAAAGACAATGCTAACGCAACAGCCGCGAGAACATTAGAGATGTTATGCTGTCCAGAAAGTTTTAAGTCCCTTACTGCAACAATTTTTTCAAATTTATACGTAATATATTGCTCACCTTGATTTTCGGAAATACCTAGACTATTGGAATTCGAATGCTCGACACCAAAATCCCAAACAGGCACATCAATATTTTTCTTTGGATATGAATAAACGTCATCTCTATTGATGACTAACTGACAACAACCGTTGAACACGCGAAGTTTTGCATCATGATATTCCTCAAGAGTGTCATAACGGTCCATATGATCTTCACTAAGGTTTAAAATAACAGCAACTTCTGCGCCAAGAGATTCTGTCGTTTCAAGTTGGAAGCTGGATAACTCCAACAAATAAATATCTTTATCCTCACCCTCAAGTAGGTCTAAGGCAGACTTTGTGTTTGGTCCATCTAAATTACCACCTAGCCCGACACTCATACCAGTACTGCTCAAAATAGAACTCAAAAGAGCAACTACGGTACTTTTACCATTGGAACCAGTAACACCAATTATTGGAGCTTTGACAACTTTTGAAAAAATATCGATATCTCCTCGCAGAGGTATACCAAATTCCTTTGCTCGCTGTATTTCTGGTGTTTTAATACTTAAGCCGGGACTAATTATCAATTCTTTAGCGCCAAGTAATGAACTCTCCTTTAATTTCCCAACCTCAATTTTAATATCAGGAAAATGCGTTTTGAATTCNTCAANCATAGGNGGNCTTNATCTGGTGTCCATAAANTCAAANGGTAAGCCTTTAGCNNNAAAATANTTTGCAACNGANAANCCTGTTTTACCNAANCCGATAATGATGCTTTTNCNNCNTAAGTCTGAANNTTTCAANNTTTTACCTANTGATTCNTATCGTANCTTCAATGTTGCNAGNCCAAAAAGGACAAGCATNACAGTTATTATCCAAAATCGCACTATTACTCTAGGCTCTGGCCAACCNTTCANNTCAAAGTGGTGNTGNAATGGAGCCATTCTNAAAANTCTTTTACCNGTCAATTTGTATGAAGCAACTTGTAATATGACTGAAGCTGTCTCTACAACAAAAACTCCTCCCATGATNAACAATACAATTTCATGGCGTGCAACAATAGCCATGACACCAAGAGCGGCACCAAGCGCGAGAGCTCCTACATCGCCCATGAATATTTGTGCTGGGTAGGTGTTAAACCATAGAAAGCCCATCCCAGCTCCAACCAATGCTCCCGCNAANATTACAATTTCNCCNGAACCTAAAACATTAGGGATATTTAAATACGCTGAAAATTCACTGTGNCCAGCTAGATAAGCAATAACNCCNAANGCCCCTCCTACCATAACAGTTGGTAGAATAGCCAACCCATCCAAACCATCGGTTAAATTCACCGCATTGCTGAAGCCAACTATTACAAAGTAGCTAATCACTACATAAAAGAAACCAAAATCAATTATCACATCCTTAAAAAATGGAACAATGTATNACGTTTCAATCGGGCTTGAAGCTGTTGAATACAAGATCAGAGCNGCTGCTAACCCAATTAATGATTGCCAAAAATACTTCCATNTTGCNGAGAGCCCTGCTGAATTTCCGTCAAAAACCTTTCGATAGTCGTCAACCCACCCAANACCTCCAAAAAGGAGGGTCACTGATAAAAGAACCCAAACGTAGTGATTATTTAAGTTAGACCAAAGCAANGTGCTAATAGCTATACTTACCAGAATTAANGCCCCACCCATAGTAGGAGTGCCGGCTTTACTAAAATGAGTTTCTGGACCGTCATCTCTTACCACCTGTCCAATTTGGTGGTATTGCAACTTGTCAATCANATACGGGCCTATGATTAGAGAGACGAATAACGCTGTTAAAACACTGAAGATACCTCGAACCGTAATATACTGAAGCACGCCAAAATCTGGATTGAATTGCATTAAGTAATCAGAAAACCAAACCAGCATTAATCCTCCTTAGCTTTCCTTAGCTTTTTCATAACCGCTTCCATGCGACTCCCTCTNGAGCCTTTAANTAAAAAGACTANATTNGGCGAAGCAATTTCACGGCATTCATCAATTAATTGAGTTCTACTCGAAAAGTGTTTTGCACCAGANCCAAAAGCCCGAACCATATGACGGCTTTTNTCACCAATTGCATAAAGTCTTTCGATTCCTACATTCGCTGCATATTCACCAATCTTTCCATGAAATTCTTCCGACTTTGTACCAAGCTCTCTCATATCTCCTGCCACCAATACTTTTTCACCAGGAAACAATTTTAAAACATCAATAGCTGCCTTGAAGGAAGAAGGGCTCGCGTTATATGTGTCATCAAGCACTTTGCATTGCTTGATTCCCTTGGCAAGAGAAAGACGACCACAGACCGGCTTTACGGATTCTAATCCGGTTTTAACATGCATTAGACTGGCACCCGCTTCCATCGCGGCTGCTGATGAAGCTACGGCATTCAGTACATTATGATTTCCCAATAATCCAAGTTTGATGGGCTGAGATCCAACCGGCGTATTCAGAATAAATTCTGCTGTTCCTTTAGAACCAATGGAAACATCTGATGCAAAGTAATCTGCACAAGGATTTTGCCCACTAAATTTCTTGACGACTCTAGATTTTGCACGTGTTACCCATGTTTCGACATTAGCATCATCATGGTTTAGAACCAATCTGCCTATCGGATCAGTGGCGTCAATAATTTCTCCTTTTGCTTCAACTATCCCAGTTAAACTTCCGAATCCCTCTACATGTGCTTCTTTGGCATTTGTAATTAACGCGATATTCGGTTTTGCAGAACTAGCGCTAAATTTTATTTCTCCATGCCGATCGGCTCCCATTTCAATAACCGCAAACTCATGTTGATCAGTTAAGGATAGAAGGGTCAGGGGAACACCTATTGTATTGTTCTGATTTTTAGGCGTTATCAATGTCGAACCTGCTTGACTAAGAATAGAACCTGTCATTTCTTTTACTGTCGTTTTCCCTTGACTACCAGTTATACCAATTATCTGTGCGCTGCTACGTTCCCTGGTAATTCTCGCGACTGCCGCCAAAGCATTAAGACCATCATCAACATGCAACATCGGTAATTTAGTATCTATTTTTCGTGTTACGACAGCGGCCACTGCGCCTTTTTTAGCTGCTTCTTCAACCAGGTCGTTGCCATCAAAATTTTTGCCTTTTAAGGCTATAAAGGCATCTCCCTCCAGCATATCTCGACTATCTGTTGAAAAGCGGCAAATTTTGACATCACTCCCAATGACTATGCCCTTGCATTCCTTAGCGACTTCCGAAAGGCTATATTCTCCTATCATGCGACACCACCTCTTGCTCTAAGAGCAGACTTTGCATGCACCTTGTCACTAAAAATTACTCTTCTACCGGAAATTTCTTGATATGTTTCGTGCCCTTTACCTGCTATAAATATAAGGTCTGCTGGCGAGGCGTTGGTAATTGCATGACTAATAGCTTTCGCGCGATTTCGAATAATAGAAACATTCTGATGCTTTTGAATACCGCTGAGAATTTGAGAAACTATTCGATCTCCCGGTTCATTTCTTGGGTTGTCATCAGTAATAACAATATGATCTGCAAACGATTCAGCGATTTCCCCCATAATGGGGCGTTTTCCTTCATCCCGATTACCGCCGCAACCAAACACACACCATATTTCACCCTTAAAATGACACTTCAATGTTTCTAGGGCATTCCTTAGACTATCTGGCGTATGCGCATAGTCGACTATAGTCGTGACTTCATTTGATCCATTTACAATTTCCATGCGCCCATCGGCGGAACTAAGAGAAGAAATACTATCCAATATTTTCGCCAGGTCTATATGCCCTGAGTCTTCCCTAGACATAAGTGAAATTAAAGTTGCTATCACGGCTAATATATTACTAAAGTTAAAACGACCCAACAGTTCCCCTGATAGCTTTTTACATCCAAAGGGAGTGTTGATAAATGCTGAATACCCAGATTTACTGAAAGTCAAACCCTCAGAATAAACTGACGCACTTTTATTACTCACGCTATACGTAAAAACCTCAACCTCTTTTCGAATGTCGTTGATTAAAGATAAGCTAAATTCATCATCTAAATTTAGAACTGCTGATTTTAGATCAGGCCATTGAAACAACCTTCTCTTACTATCAGCATATGCAGACATGGTCTTATGATAGTCTAGATGATCACGTGTCAGATTAGTAAACACAGCGGTGTCGAATCGAATAGCCTCAACTCTCTTTTGATCAAGACCAACCGAAGACACTTCCATCGCAACGTGTTCACAATTTTTACTAACCATTTGCGCTAACTGCCGTTGAGAAAACACTGCATCTGGCGTTGTTAGCAATGTCCTTTCAAGAGCGTCTGGAACACCACAACCTAAAGTCCCCATCATCCCGCATCGATAACCAAGTTTTTGCAAAGCGGTAGCAAGAAATTTACTGCAACTCGTTTTACCGTTCGTGCCCGTGATGCCAATCACCTTCAATTGCGAACTAGGGTAATTATAAAAACGATTGGCTATTTCACTTACTTTTCTTGAGAGATTTTCTATCCCTACAATCGGAACATTTGCTCTCATTTCTAATTGATCCATACCAGAGGTAAACTCTGCTAAAACAGCACCACACCCTTTTCTTATAGCTTGATCAATAAAATTTCTAGCATCGTGATTACGACCGAAACAGGCTATGAATAAATCATCAGTATCAACAAGCCGACTATCTAACTGAATTCCCGTGATCTTCCTATCCATGAAATCACAATTGGAAATCTCTAATTGACCTTTCAAAAGTTCGAACAAAGTCTTTGGGACAATTTTTTCTTCTACTTTATTCATCAGCACCATTACATATTTATAAATTCTTACCCACTGGCAACAAATCAGGTGCAATATTCAAAATTCTCATTGCTCCCGATGCGACTCTTGAAAACACTGGCGCCGCTACCTGCCCTCCATAGTGCTCTTCTCCTTTTGGTTCATTTACAACTATTACGATTACAATCTGCGGATTCGATGCGGGAACCATGCCCACAAACAACGAATTATGGAGATTTTCCTCATAACCTTTTTCCCCAACAACATGAGCAGTTCCAGTCTTACCAGCAACAGAATAAAAAGGGACGTTGGCTTCTAAAGCAGAGCCACCACTATCAGCATCAACTACAGTCCGTAGCATTTTCCTTAAATTCACTGTAATTTCTGGACTCAAAACTTGTTGCCTCGGCAAATCAATGACCGCTTCATCAGATAATTTCAATAATGAAACTGGCTTACGAATGCCATTGTCAGCTAGAACAGAATATGCGCTAGCAAGCTGTAAAGCTGTGGCTGACAAACCATAACCAAATGAAAAAGTTGCTGTCACATGACGCCCCCATTTTCTGGGATTAGGTAATACCCCTGTTCTTTCTCCAGGAAAACCTGTACCTAACACGTCTCCAAAGCCCAAGCGCGATAACAAATCGCGAATTGGTTCTGCGCCAATATCCAATGCTATTTTGCTTGAACCTACATTGCTCGATTTTGTTATTACGCCAGAGGTTGTTAAAGTCCCGTAATCAAATAAATCCTTGACCTCATTTCCACTCACCATCATCCATCCGGGACTAGTCTCAATAATGGTATCTGGCTGATACAAGCCCGTTTCGAGGGCTGCAGCTATTGTGAAAGCTTTAACCGTTGAACCGGGCTCAAAGACATCAGTTATCGCACGGTTTCTAATAACACTAAAATCTTTAATATCGGACTTAGCATTTGGATTATACGAAGGCTGATTTGCCATCGCTAAAACTTCACCGGTGTTAACATCTAATATCACTATGGAGGCTGCTCGAGCTCGCCTAGCTACAAACTCCTCTTTAAGCTCTCGATACGCTATGTTTTGAATCCGGAAGTCGATGCTTAACTCTAGCCTATTACCAGGCTGAGCTGTTTGAATCGTATTCAATTCCTCAATTATGTTGCCTCTGCGATCCTGCATGACTTGCCTTCGTCCTGGCACACCCTTCAACCAATTATCATAAGTTAACTCCAGTCCCTCCTGCCCG
>PBXX01000027.1 GCA_002727755.1 Gammaproteobacteria bacterium
TTTTAAGAGTAGAAAGAAATAATAAAATTCAGCAAATGTCTCTTATGCAAGGGAAACTCAATCACATAAAAAACCCTTTTCTTGTTTATTTACGAAATCAACTTATGAAAAAAACAGATATTGTATCCAATAGATTAAAAACTATTCACAATTATGATGTTCATAAAGAAATAATTAATTCTTTGTGTAATTAAACCTTACCTATTCCCCATTTTATGCCTCGACGCAATAGTTCATAATAAGTTTCAGTCTCCCAAGCACATCTTTCAACAGATACTTCATCAACAAATGGGCGCATATCATATTTGCCCCTGCAGTGGCCTAACATCAGATAAAGAACCTTTCCTTTTCCAACATTGTGAATATACATTTGAGGCCGAGGATCATCATTAGGTGGATCAACTTGAACATAAGATTCACTGGGCTCAGAATATTCTGCATCTAGAAGTACATGCAAGTTATCTTCAAAGTCACAATAATATGGCTCATCATAAACTTCGAAATCTTCAAGACCCTTTGTAAGTTGATGCTCTTTGTCTTTAATCCTAACAAGGAAGTCCATATTGGCAGGATGAGCGATAAATCTACTTCCTAAAAGTTTCATAAATTGTGGACTTACATTTGGAGTATCTGCTTTTACTCCATCAAATGCAACAATCGCATTTGTTCCATGAAGCGCAAACCAATTACCGCCTTTAGTGAGAAAATGCTCAATATGTTCTACCTCACGATCTTCAGGCTTAAGATCACATGTATAGGTAATTACAAGATCTTTACCAATATGATCTTCAAAATTGGTATAATTATCTGAAACCGTAACGGAAATATCATCATGTTCTGATAAAAGTTTAAGAAGCTCTAGTCTTGCAAAATCACTATCATGATATTTTGCATTACAAATTAAATGAACTCGATATGGTTTAAACTCTTTATTCACTATCTGCGTCTAATACCCCTAAATTAAAAATTTGTTTCTAAAGATAAGCCAATTGTTCTAGGAAATGGAATAGAATGCTGTCCACCAACCATATTAGATGGACCTTCTTCTTCCGTTAAATTTCGTCCAAAGAGGCCAACTTTCCAATTATCTTTAGCAATCCCAATATTAGCATTTAAGAGTTCAATCGATGGGGCTATTCTTCCATCAAAAACGCTTTGTACACTATCTCTTTGAACAAATAATGCATTAGCATTCAATGTCATGTCATTATTTAAAGGACGAACCAAGTTTGCTCTAATAGAATATGTGCTTTTNGCTGTTCCNGGTAGTTGAGAGCCATCTGCCATGAATGGAAGTTTAGTTACAATAGCTTCATCAACATTATCAAGCTCAACTTCATTGGTATTTCCTGAGAAATATAGAGATAAACCGTCAATTGGTGTNTCCCAAGCAATAGTTAAATCAATACCCCTACCTTCAATATCCGCAACTGGAATAACGATAGTTTGAAGTGCTGGAGAAATTTCTACTTGCGCATCTCCCCAATCATAGAAGAATGCGGCAAGGTCAATACTAATTGAACCAAGATTCCATTTACCCCCTAAAGTATAATTCCAAAGTGTATCAGGTTCAGACGAATTATCATAATTTGTCCCACCTAGAGTCGCATTTGATGCTGTCATTATCGCTGTTGATGTAATAGANCCACTTCTAAAACCTTTAGCCGCCTCAAAATAAAGCATAGAGTCTTCACTTGGATAATATGCGATATTAAGCCTTGGATTAAAAGTATCATTAGTAGAACTATCAGTTCCTTTAGTATTTGTAACTATTGGATCAGGAGCACCGGTCAAAGGTGTTAATAATTCAACACTACTGTTTTCATCAAACCTCCTTTTTTCTTCATAATATCTTCCACCTATCGTTAAAACCCATTTTTCATCTTCAGAAGTACGACTTGCTTCACCATAAATAGCCCATGACTCACTTGAAAGAAGNTTTGAAGCATTTATGGAATTAAAACCAAAATCTGGAAGCAAAACATCTTGCCCTCCAAAGGTTTCTCCATCTTGGTAAAATGCTCCTACAATCCAACTCCAAGCACCTTCACTTTTTGATGTTAGACGAATATCCTCATTAAAGTTTTCTGACTCTAGAGGCCATAATGATGAAAAATTACCTATGCCAGGGATAAAACCTCCATTGTTAGAAATTACAGTATTTTCCATATAGCCAGTTGTACTTTCTAACATTGCAAAACCTAAATCATACGCAACATCTAAAATATAAATAGTGTAATCCGAGAATGTTTCACCAAAAATATTATCAATAGCAGGAGGGCTTGGATAAGTTAATCGATTAGCGAATTCTTGCTCGGAATCTTGTCGCCAATATGTAAATTTAACGCTTGTTTTTTCATTTGGCTCNACCAAGAGTTTTAACCTTCCTGTTAATGCCTCATATGGATTACCATCAGTTTGCTCNCTAGGTATAATTTCAGCCCAGCCACCAATATCTTTTATACTCAAAACAGCTCTTAATGCTGCTTTATCTGATATTGGTGCATTTATCACTATATCTCCTGTGTAACTGCTATCACCATCATCGATCTCTGAAACAGTAGCTTTGAAAGCTCCTTCAAATTCGCCAATAACTGGGTCCCTTGTAATAACTTTAATAGTACCGCCGAGNGATCCTAATCCATATAGAGTTCCAGAGGGCCCTCGCAAAACCTCTACTCTTTCAGTATCATATAAGTCAGTCACAGGGGCATAAGGACGACCCGGAATAGAAAAAGCAAAATTATCTAAATAATATCCAACTGTTGCATCGCCATCAGTCTCACTAGCCGCAACACCACGAATAGAATATACATTACTACCATGACTTATTGTAGAATTTTGAATTGCGCCAGGAATAAGTGTAATCATTTCCTCAAAGTTAGTTATGTTAAGTTCATCAAGATCATCTCCTGATAAAGCTTGNACCGCTTGCGAAACATCACTGATATTTTGTTCTCTTCTTTGAGCGGTAACAACAATCTCCTCTAACTCATCAATAACATTATTAGTCGATGTTTGAGCAAATGAAATCGATACAGAATTAATAATAATTAAAGTAAAAATTATAAAGAATAGTTTAGTTTTTCTCATTTTATCCCCCAATAAAACATTACAATTATACTANANNTAATTATANATTTTAAAAAAAAATTAAAAATTTTTACTGATTTTATTGATTTTTTGGTAATGCAAATGCAATCAAATGATCTGATGCAGGTGATCCAACAGCCCAATGACCACCGGCAGCAATAACAACAATTTGTCGTCCATTCTTAGTTTTGTATGTCATTGGTGTTGCATGTCCACCTGTAGGCAATCTGAATTTAGCTAATTCTTCACCTGTTTGGGTATTAAAAGCGCGTAAATAAAAATCACTAGTAGCAGCAATAAAGGTTAAGCCCGAAGCGGTTACAGTTGGACCACCTATATTTGGAGCTCCCTTAATCCACCAAAAAGGAAAAGGGGCTAAATCTTTAGATGTTCCAAGGGGTATTTGCCATAGATGATCACCTGTATTTAAATCAATAGCTGTAAGATTTCCCCAAGGTGGTTTAGTGCAAGGAACCCCTAAAGGCGACATAAAGCCATAAGCTCTAATGGTACAATATGGTGTTCCTTCATTTTGCTGTAAAGCTGAAAATCTTGATTGAACACTGTCTCTTGCAAGCTCTTTTAATGCCTTGTCACATTCACTTCGAGGAACCATTACTATAGTACTAGATAAATTCATTGTATTGGCTATCAAAATATTTCTTGAATAGTCAATTGCTGGGCCTCCCCAGTTTGCTCCTCCAATAGCGCTAGGGTAATGAACGCTGCCTTCAATGGATGGCGGCGTATACAAACCTTCATTTCTTAAGTCTTGAGCCGCTTTTTTACAATATCCTCTATCCCAAGGTGTAAAGCCAAATACATCATCAGGATCAAGGTATGTTGGGGTTAGTGGTTTTGGTTTAGTAGGAAATGGTTGGGTTTTCGTTACATAATCTCCTTCAACTGCACCTTGCGGGACATCTCTCTCTTCAATAGGGAAAATAGGTTCACCCGTTTCACGATTTAATAGAAATACAAATCCCATTTTTGTTGTTTGAGCTAATGCTTTAATCATTTTGCCATCTTTTTTGACATCATAAAAAGTAGGCTGAGAAGGAACATCATAGTCCCAAATATCATGATGAACGGTTTGAAAATGCCAAACTACCTCGCCTGTTGATGCATTTAAGGCAACAACAGAACTTGAGTAGTAATCTGAACCGTTACGATGCCCACCATAATTATCTGCTGCAGTATTACCAGTAGGTAGATAAATAAGATTTAGTTCAGGATCGGTAGAAATAATAGACCATACATTAGTTGTCCCCCTTTGATATAACTGATCACCATCCTCATCAATTATTGGTTCTTGATTAGGAGGTATTGGATCCCAATACCAAACCAAATCACCCGTCACGACATCATAAGCTCTGACGACACCTCCAGGAACTGATGTACTTACATTATCTGTAACTCCACCACCTACGATAATTAAATTTCCTATAATAGCAGGCGGGGAAACACTATAATAATAGGCAGGATTATGAGCTCCAAGACCATCTCTTAAATTAACTTTTCCATTTTCGCCAAAATCAGAACAAAGCTCTCCTGTTTTTCCATCTAAAGCAAAAAGCTCTGCATCAATGGTTCCTGTGATTATTCGATGATAACATTTATCATTAACTGTCTTAGTGTTATCTATCCAGCTTCCAACACCTCTACAGTGTAAAAGAGCTTTTTCTTTTATATTAATTTTAGGATCAAAGACCCATTTTTCTTCTCCAGTTTCTGGGTCTAATGCAAAAATTCTATTATAAGGGGTACAATAATATAAAGTTTCATTCACTAATATTGGTGTTGCCTGAAAAGAGGTTTGCTGGCTACTATCAGGTATGACATCTTCTGTCCAATTTAATCCAGCATGATAATCTCCAGACCTGTGAACCCATATCCTCTCTAAATTTTTCACATTATCAGGAGTTATTTCTGTAGCCTTTGAAAAATGACCTCCGCCTGGGTCCTTGCCATAAGATGCCCAATCATCATTCTGAGCATTTAAGTCAAATGCCAAAAAGAGAAATAAAAATAGGAAAGAAATATACTTCATTAAAATCCTAACTCTCAGGTAATGCAAAAGCTATAAGGTGATCAGAAGCTGGAGTTCCCATTGCCCAATGACCTCCAGCAGCAATAACAACAAATTGTTTACCATTTTTTGTTTTATAAGTCATAGGGGTTGCATGTCCACCAGTAGGCAATCTAAATTTAGCTAATTCATCGCCTGTTTCAGTATTAAAAGCGCGTAAATAATAATCAGTTGTAGCAGCTATAAATGTCAAACCAGCAATAGTCACAGTTGGTCCTCCCATATTAGGAGCTCCTTTAATCCACCAAAAAGGAAATGGAGCTATATCTTTTGAGGTTCCAAGAGGCACATTCCATAAATGTTCTCCTGTATTAAGATCAACTGCCGTTAATGTTCCCCATGGTGGTTTAGTGCAAGGAACGCCAAGAGGTGAAAAGAATCCCATTGAACGCAGATTACAATATGGAATACCTTCATTTTGCTCTACGCTAGTAAACCTAGCCTGTGTACCATTAATAGCAAGTTCATCTATAGATTTATTACAATCTTCTCTTGGAACCATCACAATTAAACTTGCCAAATTCATCGTATTAACAACCATAATGTTTCTTGAATGATCTACAGCAGGCCCGCCCCAATTGTTGCCTCCAATTGCACTCGGATAATGAATTGATCCCTCTAGGGAA
>PBXX01000028.1 GCA_002727755.1 Gammaproteobacteria bacterium
ATAGTTAAATTACCTTCAACAATATCTTCGCAAAATTTTTCATAATGCCCATCATATGTACCATATTTAACCTCAGCATCATCGTGAAAAGCCATCTTAAATATATCTACATCGCATCTATCGCACCCTCTAGAATAGTAAGTTACTGCCTTTCTTATAGCTTGCTCAGCTAATAAAGTTTCAATATTTTGAATTTTTGCCATTTATTTCCCCCTAAAATTATATAAATTAATAGTTAAACTAATATAAATTTTTTGAAGTGTATATTTGATTAAATTGAAAGTGAGTAATGAAATGAATAATAATAATGATAAAATACAGGAGTTAATTGATAGGAAGGAAATCTATGAAGTTCTTGTGAAATATTGTCAAGGTGTTGACCGTTGTGATGTCGAATTATTAAAGTCAGTATACCATGAAGACGCACAAGATGACCATGGTATGTTCAAGGGTAAAGGAATTGATTTTGCAGAATGGATTGTTGAATGGGAGAAAGAAAATTTAGACATGGGACAACATGTAATTGGAAACTTTAGTTGTGATTTACAGGGTGATATTGCTTTCTGTGAAACCTATTGTATTTCATTTAGTGTTGATAAATCAGGTAAAAACGCAACAGTATATAATAGATATATTGATAGATTTGAAAAACGAGATAATTGTTGGAAGATTGCTGATAGATTAGTTGTTCTTGACCTTACAAGGACTGATGAACCATCAGAACCTTTTGGTGATGTTCCTGGTTGGGACTTTACTTGGGGTAAAAGAGATAAAACTGATCCTATGTATAAAAGATAATAAAAACACCAATTATAATTAACCCTGAACTTCCTTAGGCAATTCACCGTCTGGATATGGTATCTCAGTAGCCTCAAAAAAATAAGCTTCTGTTTTAGGAGGGGTTGTTTCAGATATTTCCTTTAAAAAATTTAAAATATGATCAGTTTTTAAATGGTCCTTTAAAGATTGAACATCTTCCCATAATTCAGTTATCCTAATATTATTATCATTGTGCAGCTCAACACTAAATGCATAATCTATACATCCTTTTTCTTTTCTTGTTTCAATTTCTACTTTTTCCACGGCTTTTTTTATAACTCGAAAATTTTCTTCATTTGTTTCCATTTTTGCATTTACTACTATCATGTACCTCTCCTTATTTTTTTTTAAGTTTATAATGTATAATAATTATCATATAATTAAATTTCTAAAAGGTAGAATTATAGATTTAATTCGATAAATATTTCATTCATAAGAAATATTTATGTAATCGTTTAGGGGGAAAAATGGACAAAATAATCAAACATCCATCTGCATTAGATGGCAAAAATCCAAACGAATTAAGGGGCGACCCAATTACTAATGATCGTTATTTTTGTAAAGATTTCATGAATAAGGAATGGAACCATATGTGGACAAAGGTATGGTTGATAGCTGGTAGAGAAATACAAATTGAAGAACCTGGTGATTATATTGTTCATGATTTAGTTAAGGAATCCGTTATCATTGTTAGACAAAAAGATGGATCAATAAAAGGTTTCTACAATAGTTGTGCACATAGAGGTCAAAGACTAGTTGAATGTGATAGTTCACAAGACTCTTTTCGTTGTCCATATCATGATTGGCAATTTGGGTTAAATGGGGATGTTATAAGCGTTCCTGATGAAGATGATTATCCACAAGGAAGTCCAATAGGTAAAAGAAAACTTGTCGAAGTTAGAGTTGATACTTGGGATGGTTTCATTTTTTATACTATGAGCGATGAGGCTCCTGATCTTATGGATTACTTAGATCCAATTCCAGAAATATATAAAAATCATAATTTTAAAGATCAAATAAGAGCGCAGTGGGTAAGAGTTGAGCTAGATGTTAACTGGAAATTCTTCTGTGATAATTTCAATGAGTCNTATCATACTCGATTTGTACATCCTCAAGTACCCTCTGTTATTGATCAAGACCATTTTACTTCAAGGTATGAAATGTTTCCAAAGGGTCATGCAAGAATAATTCAAATGGGCCGCCCATCATTAAGAGATAGAGTAAATGAAGATGAGGATCATCCCTTTAAGATGATACTTGAAGATTGGGGGATAGATGTGAGTCAATATCCTGATTACGAAACATTATCGCAACAAGGATGGACAGATCTAAAAAAAGCAAAAAGAAAATTATACAAAGAAAAAGGTTATCACCATTATGAAAATCTATCTGATGAAGAATTAACTGAAAGCCCTTTTCAGTTTATTTTTCCTAACATTGCAATGGGCGTACAAGCTGATGGTTGTATTCTTTTAAATTGGTTTCCGCATCCAACAGACCCTGAGAAATGTTTTTTTGATCTCTGGGATATGGGTTATCCAATAGGAGGTTCTGCAAAAGGAATAGGTAAAACAGGAAGAGAATCGGATAATGAATTTACCTCAACATCTGCAGGTATAGGTAAAAGAGATGAAGATGATGTTCAAGAATTTGTTAGCCGTACAAAAGTCAACCCAGTCAAACTTCAGGAAGTAGAATTAGATCATAGAGATTATGATGGAGGAAAAGGAGTTGAAGACTTATGGGATCATGTCGTCTATCAGGATTGGCAGCTTACTGACGGTTTAAGAAGAGGTGTAAGATCAAAAGGATACCAAGAACCCTATCTTGCAGCCCAAGAAACAAGAGTGAGATATTTTCATGAAACACTTCATGATTACCTTAATGGAAAAGAGCCCAAATAAAAAAAGCGCCTNAAAAAAGGCGCTTTTTAATATATATCCTTATAAGATTAATTTTGTTTAGGTAGCCAAATCTGTACAAGAATCATAATAGCGATAACTACTATAAATGCTATTCCTAAGGGTGAAGGTGTAGAAGAAAAATCAGTTCCAACATTAGAGATAAAACCTTCTGCGACTTGCGATAACTCTGTACCACTTTCTTTTAAATTAGAAAGACTTTGTGCAGNNGCTACTCTAATATTCCCACCAATTGTATATTGTTGCCAAGCATAGGCTAAGGTTATTAAACCAAAAAGACTGGAAACAGCTTTTGTAAAAANATTTGATTCATCTGACTCTCTTGTTGCCTTTGCAATTCTTAAAGACAGCCAAATAGCCAAAATGATTCCAATACCAATTAAAGCTGAACCGATTCTGTTCGAGCTAAACAATGTCCATATTTGTAATTCGTCCATTTTTTTTCCTTTCTTAAGTAATGAATAAGTTTATAGAATTTTTTATTATTTTTATTTCTTTATCCAAATTGGCGCTAGAAGAGCAATAACAACGACTATCCACCAAGCACCCATTATCGGATCCCAAGGAATTAAAGAAAATTGAGGAGGTTCTGAAATTGGTAGGAAATCAACAAACCTTTGCGCATGCGGCGATAAGTTTTCTAATTGCCCTAAAGAATATGAGGTACTTCTCCAATTAATAGCAAAGAACCCAGAAATCTGTAATCCGCTATAAACTATGCCTAAACCAAACAAAGAACTGATAATTTTTGTAGCTAAATTAGCCCCTTGATCATAAATCCTTAATGAACCTCTTAACGCAGCCCACAAAAGAACAAAGACACCCAATTGAAACATCGCATTGCTTATAGCCTGCATCCAAAACATATTTAAAATTTGATATTCAGTCATNTNACCCTCCTTATTAATTTTAAAACTGAGAATGNTTATTATCTAATAAGAAATTCAAAACATATGCGATGTTTTTTTTTAATNTNTTGTGGATAACTTTTTATAAAACAANTTCTAATTGNATTTATTAAGTTGTCTTAATTCTTNTTTTTTGTCTTTTGATTCTTAANCTATGAAGATGAGAATATAAATTTTGAGTTCTNTTNCTNATAATTGATTTAATANTANTTCTTCTTTTTCTTGCTCTTTCTGATCTTAATAAGCGTTCTGATTTATNCATATTTTTATTTTTATTGATTCTTAAAAATTTTTCAAACCAAAAACTTACATCTTNGACTCATGTTCNTCNACGATGTAGGTCCTCATTAGTGATAAATCNAAAATTTTTTCTTCATCATCGTTTATTTCTTTTTTTATCTCAGGCTTTTGGAGGTTTTCTGAGCATTTTTCAAATGTTTCCATATCCGGATACCATATTTCCATCAATACATCGAAATCTGGATCATATACTTTACCTGACCGATCAGGCAAAGGATTAGTAAAACGCCTTACATATTTTGTAGCATAACCTGTAAGATATTTCTCACCAATTATCCTATGTTTTGTTTCATAATACTCTCGAAATTCATCGATTGTCATTCCTTCCCTTCTTCTCATAGGCATAATAACTTTTATCATTTCAATTCTCCTTCTAACTATCCATTACTTTAAAAGTTACACCAGCATTTGGTAGACGATCAATAAGGTTATCACCCATTGCGGAGGCAGGAGTCCAAAAACCACCACCCACACTTAACTCATCTTGAGCAAGGGAGAGAGCACTCTCAGAAATCATCTTAGCGGTCGATTTATATCCTGGGTCTTTGTCCCCATGTATCCATACCCTCATATCTTTTGATCTATCAGTTGGGTGAATGCCAAGTAATTCAATTTCAAAGTAACCATTTTCCATTATTTCTTCTGAAGGTCCTTCACCAGGCTTTGGTAAAAAGCTTTTTAAAATACTTCTTGTTGGAGAAAATGCTGCCATTCCAGCCATTCCACCTGTCACCGCCCCAGAAGCAGTAGCACCAATTAGGCCTTTTGGCCCTTTTCCGGTAATGCTACCTTCATTATATTCAAAGTCATCACCATATATATTATCCAGTAATTCATTTGTTCTTCTAACTACTCTTGTATTGATTCCTGCCATAATAAATGGCCCAACCCAAGCATCAAAATCATCATCAAAATATGGTGACATTTTATCAGGGCCGTCTAGACCCTTATGCTTATCATTCAATGCATATGGATTTGCAATTATTTTAAGAATGGAAGAGTCTTTTTTGGCTTGTTCCATCATTGACATGAGGCTATCGACGGTTCCTCCACTAGCACCTCCTGAAAATCCTCTTGTTCTGTATTTTATTTTTTTGGCATTTACACCATGTAATTCACGCATATTTTTTTGAAGAAAATAAACTCCAATATCTGATGGAATACTGTCAAAACCGCAAGTATGAACGATTTTTGCTCCACTTTCTTTTGCAATAGTTTGGTATTTAGAAATCATATGCCTCATCCAGTGTACTTCACCAGTTAGATCACAATAATGAGTTCCATTTTCAGCGCATGCTTCTACTAATTCAGATCCATATCTTGCGTATGGGCCGACAGTTGTTAAAATTACTTTTGTTTGTTTAACTAAATTAACTAAAGATTCTTTATCATGACTATCCGCTATAAGAATTGGGATGTCTTTTCCGTCAAGAACCTCTGTAATCTTTGATTTGTTTCGACCTGCTACAGCCCATGTTACATTACTATTTTTTTGATTTTTATATATATAATCGACAGCTAGTCTCCCAGTGAAACCGCTAGCTCCCCATACAACAATATCATATATTTTTTCCATCATACCCTCCAATTTTTAATTTATCCTAAACGGATCATCAACCTCAGTTTCTGGACTAACAAGATCATTATCAAAAAGACACTTCTCAACCAAAACAGTATCGAAAAAAGCATGAAGCTCAATTATCTTGCTATCCTTGATTTTAAAAATCTCACAATATGTTTGTTCATAATCCTCCCCTTTCTTAGTTGGGCCTCCGCCTTGCATCATACCAACAACTCTATCATTTTCAGCAGCGATTATTTTCCATTTTTTTGAAAATTTAACTTCATTGCTTTCAAGTTTTTCCAAAAGTTTTTGTCCTATCATTCCGTTGCAACAAGCATCTTTACCATAAATACGACCAGAAACAGGTGTATTTCCTAACATATTGTATACAACATCCTCGTGGTGCATGTCGTAAATTGTATCAAAATCTCCCTGTTCAAGAGCAATATACCATTTCTTAATTAATTCTTTATTTTCTTCAACACTCATTATTCTAACTTTCTAATCTTTATTTGAAAACATAATCAATTAAGACTATATAATTTGCATGAGATTACTATTAATTTTTTGTTTAATTTATTTTTCAACCTCAATGTCTTTTGCTCAAGAAAGATTTTCTAATTCTGATGGAATGAAAAATGAAAAAAGTCTCAGTGAAGTCCTAAA
>PBXX01000001.1 GCA_002727755.1 Gammaproteobacteria bacterium
AATTGATTGTTTTTTCCTCTGCCAAGACTCTGACATTCCATCTATCAGACAGATTAGTTAACTGCAGCGAATGACGTAACAGAAGACTTATGTCCGAAACGTCCATTGCGATGTTCGCGAGACTCGGTTCGTTGGGAGATTCAGGTGCTAAATTTAGGATTAAATTTTCAAGCGTAGATATCTCTCTGGGGGTTAGAGGTCTGTTATCTGGAATCGTTGGCTTAGTCTGCAGAGTGACAAGTAAAATCATAAGAGGGCTAGTGAGAAAAAGAATAATCGCAGACCGAAAAAAATACTTTAGAAAACTCGTAAACGACTTTTTCAATCACTTTCCCTCACACTGATAGCCAGTTATATACCTATGCATCGGAACTCGAAAAACCTAGTGGTGGCTTATAAAAAATTGCATATTGCGCTGGTAGCTCCTGGTTTTAGCATCAAAATTTGAATATTCTTCTCTCTAGGTTAAGAGTTAAAAATTCTAGTTTAATCAAATCTTGACGTTGATACTTGTTGTCGATCAAAATTGCATACTTTAGAGGTGGTGTAAACCATATGATCAAAATAACAGCATTGAGAGATACGAAGTTTTCGTCTAAATCCATGAGAAAAATAGGCTTACTACTACTTTTCGGCTCCATTATTGGAGCGTGCAGCTCCAACCTTGGACGAAATGTCGATTTAGCTAACCAAAACGCGGAGCGAGCAGCCACACAGCAGGCGCTTGCCAGGGCTGCGCAGCAGAAAGAGCAACAACGAGCTTTAGAGGAAGAACGTGAGCGCGAGGAGATTGAAATAGCCAGAATTCGACAGGAAGAAGCAGAAAAAGCAAAATTAGAAGCCGAGCGACAGAGGCTTGCAGAATCTGAGCAGCGTCGCTTTGAGGTTGAACAAAGGCGGCGAGCTGAGGAAATAGCAGCTCAATTGAGGCGCCAGGAAATGGAAGCACTAGTAGCAGTAACCGCCGAGCGTGATGGCAAATTGGCAAGAATTTCGGAGCTTGAAAATCAGCTAAATGAAATTCAGTTAGAAGTTAACAATAACGATGAGGCAATANCAGCGCTGCNATCTGCNATATCAGCGGCTGAGGAATTACTCGAAATGNTAACTGATGAGCAAGAAAAATACGAAGANATNGATGAAGCNGGTTTTCCTCGANNGCCTCTTGCNAANGAATTGCTTTCGGANCTTGAATCTCGTCGAGATACGCTAACAAGAGAAGCGATTTCNNGTTAATTCNGTCATGCAGATCTCCACTTAAATAAAAAGCACAGTGTCATAAAAATTTCTAAATTACCGATTTATAGTCNTGGAAATTCACATTCCGGCTGNTAGCTATGTTTTTGTATATGCTTAATGCGCTTGATCATCCGAGTGCCAAATCCTTGGTCACAAAGATTAAGATAATTGATGGTCTTTGTTTGTTTTCACCAGTATGTTACAGTGCGCCGCTTTGAGATCAACTAACTACTTTGGGGAGATACGAGTAGATGTCGGCAACAATTTCGATAACAACAATATTGTCACTGCTTGGTTTGGCTATTGCCTACTTTTACATGAAAAAGGTAACTGCTATTCCTTTAGATTTGGGCTTAGAGGAAAAAGATGGAACAAGGCTAAAATTCATTCATGGGGCGATTGCTAATGGTGCGATGGCTTTTCTCAAGCAAGAATACAAATTTCTGACCATTTTTATGGTCGTTTTTGCGGCAATTATTGCCATCCTTATAGATGACAGTCATACAACAGATATACGGGAAGGTATTTATACTGCACTTGCTTTCTTATTCGGTGGGGCTATTTCAATTGCATCTGGTTATATTGGCATGAAGGTAGCAACACAGGGNAATGCAAGAACAACAGTCTCAGCAAAAAAAGATATTTCGCAAGCATTCGATGTGGCTATCAATTCCGGAGCAGTGATGGGTTTCGCGCTCGTGGGNTTAGCAACATTAGGTCTCGTAATAATCTACGTCGTTATGAAATTCCTCTTGGCTGATTTGGGGGAAGAAAACAATCACATCCTAATGGANGTNATAGCTGGATTTGGTCTCGGAGGNTCGACTATTGCTCTTTTTGCCCGTGTGGGGGGCGGAATATTTACCAAGGCTGCTGATGTTGGTGCGGATTTGGTCGGCAAAGTGGAACAGGGTATCCCCGAAGATGACCCAAGGAATCCGGCAGTTATCGCAGACAATGTTGGAGATAATGTTGGTGACGTAGCTGGGATGGGAGCGGATTTATTTGGCTCTTGTGCCGAGAGTACTTGCGCTGCAATGGTCATTAGTGCTGTGGTTTTTGCTGCTGACCCTAATGCTCTNCTCTATCCGATTTTAATCAGTGCGGTGGGTATTCCAATTAGTTTAGTGACAAAGTTACTCGTTGGTGTATCAACGGAAGATGATGTGGCACCTGCTTTGATGAAACTACTAATAATTTCTAGCGCTCTGATGGCTATAGTTATGTTCTTTTTCACTTCTGCAATGATACCGGAATATTTTGAGCTGAATGGTGAACAGTACACTAGTTTGGGAGTTTATTGGTGCTTCTTATCTGGTCTTATTGCTGGGCTGGCAGTCGGGCTTCTGACTGGATATTACACCTCAGAAAACTANGATCCTGTTCAGGAAGTAGCTCGTTCATGCGAAACCGGNGTTGCGACAAACATAATTTATGGGCTTGCATTAGGTTACAAATCAACGGTCCTACCTTATCTGGCGATTGCTGTCAGTATATTCGTCTCTTGGGGCTTAGCAGGTATGTATGGGGTTGCGATAGCTTCTCTNGGTATGCTTGGGACATTGGTTATTGCGTTGATGATTGATGCTTATGGCCCAGTCGCAGATAACGCGGGTGGAATAGCAGAAATGGTTGGATTGGAGAAAGAAGTTAGGCGTCGAACAGACATTTTAGATTCCGCTGGGAATACAACTGCGGCTATAGGTAAGGGATTCGCGATTGGAGCAGCCATTCTTACATCTTTGGCTCTTTTCGCAGCTTTTATCACGGCGGCCTCGACTTTAACCGGCGAGCCCATAACAATGAGTCTTCTCGACCCGTTGGTTTACACNAGCNTGTTTATCGGAGCGGTTCTTCCCTTTCTGTTTACNGCTATGACCATGAAGTCAGTCGGCAAGGCTGCCTTTGACATGATCGAAGAAGTGCGCAGACAGTTCAAAGAAATACCTGGCATTATGGAAGGCACTGGTGAGCCTGACTACGCAGAGTGCGTTGCTATNTCCACAAAGGCAGCCTTACGAGAAATGATCGCTCCTGGGGTTCTCATAATGGGNGCACCGCTGGTAGCGGGTTTCTTATTTGGAGTCGAAGCTGTTGCAGGTCTTTTGGCTGGCTCATTGGTAGCTGGCGGAGTTCTTGCGATTGCTTCCTCTAACAGCGGAGGTGCTTGGGATAATGCAAAGAAATATATAGAAGCTGGTAATCTTGGAGGTAAAGGATCAGAGGAACATAAAGCGGCAGTTGTCGGAGATACTGTTGGAGATCCTTTAAAAGACACGTCAGGTCCTTCTTTGAATATTTTGATTAAATTGTCAGCTATTCTCAGCTTGGTNTTTGCTCCCTTTTTCGTTCAATATGGTGGTATATTTTTGTAATCAGTGGTTGTCTCAAGGGGGCATAAGGCCCCCTTGGCCAGAAATATATCTATTTAGTTTCGAAGTGAAAAATTATCCATTCGTTTGATTCTTTGTTGTCGCCAATATCAGAGTGAGACCAAATAGTCCGTACATTTTCTAAACACTGGTAGATTCTAAATGAGTCGGTGTCCTCTATTATTAAATTTCGTACCGCCGGGTTAAGAGTGTAATTTGAAATTTCAGTAAGCTTCCAATTACCATTGAGAGTTCTTTCGATGCAATCGTTATGCTGTAGTAAGTCAATGTAGTCAAACTCAGCTGTTGCATATCCTAAAGGCGGAACTTCTTCATTTATTTTTAATTCTACTCTCTCTGAATTTTCATCGTTTTTCTGAAAAACAATGGAGCTCAGATTTACAGTTCGATCAGTTTCATTGAATAGAACTAGTCTCAGTCCGTCATCTGAATCAACTGTCCAAGCAGATGAATAAAAGGCGAATTTAATACCACTACTCTGAATATCTGNGGCAGCCTGACAGACGGTTGCGAATAGCATCGATGCCAAGACTCTTCTCAAATAACTGAGCGATGCAGCATATTTAATAATTCCACACATATTTTAATTCTATAGATCTAGGCTAGGGTACGCTATGCCTATTTCGTTTCAGGCTTGGATAAATCATAATTGTTATACAGATGTTCGGTTAAGAACTATACTTGTGCATAATTTAAAATGATGGCCTGTGAAAAAAATGAGTGGTTATAAAAATTTAGTTTGTGTTGCCTCAGGAAAAGGAGGTGTGGGGAAATCAACAACTGCTGTCAATTTGGCACTATCTTTGAGTAAATTGGGTAAGCGTGTAGGCCTTTTGGATGCAGATATTTATGGTCCAAGCATACCTTTAATGATGGGTATAGAGCCTGGTAGAAAGCCTGAGATTCGTGACAGAAAATTTATGCTACCCATCATTGCTCACGATATCGAAATCAACTCAATGGGTTTGTTGGTAGATGAAAAGACCGCCATGGCATGGCGAGCTCCAATGATAATTTCGGCATTTAATCAGATTTTAAATGATACCGTTTGGGACAATAGGGATTATTTAATCGTGGATATGCCACCAGGCACTGGTGATATTCAGCTTAGCCTGAGCCAGTCTGCTGAAATTACCGGCGCGCTGATTGTTACTACTCCGCAAGATGTGGCTCTCTTAGATGCAAGAAGAGCTATTGAGATGTTCAAGAAAGTCGAAGTACCAATTATTGGTATTGTTGAGAATATGAGCGTACACATTTGTGAAAAATGTGGTCATGAAGAGGAAGTATTTGGTTCTGGTGGAGGCGTAAAGCTTGCAACGGAATATAAAACAGAAGTTATAGGCCGTCTTCCTTTGAATATTGGTGTTAGAGAGAGGACAGACGCGGGCAAACCTATCGTCCAATCATTACCGTCGAACCCTGCTTCGAAAGCTTATATGCAGTTATCGATTACTTTGGATGAAAGAGTCTCTCAAAACATTGCAAGTGGTATTGCAAAACCGATATTTTCAGTAACTGAAGATTAAAAGTTAGACTGACAATATTGATTGTTGATTTACATATACGGGATCAAGTGCTCTCAACAGGAGAACGATTTTGGATACAGCAAATGATTTTCTAATTTATTTAGATGGGTTTTTAGGTTCTGCGGTTTGGTTCCCAGCTTTACTTCTATTAACGGGATTATTTTTTTCTTTTTATCTCGGTTTTCCACAGATTCGTTACTTCAGGCATGCAATTTCAGCTACGGCAGGGAAGTTTGATAAGAAAGGGGCCAAGGGTGAGACCACACACTTTCAAGCACTTTCTACTGCTCTCTCTGGCACTATCGGTACTGGCAATATCGGGGGTGTAGCTCTGGCTCTTCACTTGGGGGGACCGGCTGCACTTTTCTGGATGTGGATGACCGCATTTTTTGGAATGACCAGCAAGTTTGTTGAGGTGACCCTCTCTCATAAATATCGAAGTGTTGCCGACGATGGAACTATTTCTGGTGGGCCTATGTACTATATGGAGAAGGGATTAAATGCTAAATGGCTCGCTGTTATGTTTGCTTTAGCGACTGTCCTTAGCTCCTTTGGAACAGGCAGCTTGCCTCAAATTAATGCTATTGCCTCAGGTCTCGAGGCAACTTTCGACCTCGAGCCTTTAATTACTGCCTGTGTACTATCGGTTTTGCTGGCATTTGTCATTATTGGGGGTATTACGAGAATTGCAAAAGTGGCTGCAGCTGTCGTTCCCACTATGGCGATCATTTATGTAATTGGCGCTTTTGCCGTGATTATTCCGAATTTGAANAATATTCTGCCTTCCTTTTTTGCTATTTTTTCAGATGCGTTTACAGGGTCTGCTGCTACCGGGGGCTTTTTAGGTGCAACCTTTGCGTATGCTTTTGATAGAGGTGTCAACAGAGGTTTATACTCTAATGAGGCAGGACAAGGTTCGGCGCCAATAGCGCATTCTGCAGCAAGGACCGATGAACCGGCAGAAGAAGGTATGGTTGCTATCCTTGAACCATTCATTGATACGATTGTTGTGTGCACTATTACAGGATTAGTNATCCTATCGTCAGGTGTATGGGCGGAAAAATTTGAAAATGAATTTCAACGCTCAGATATGATTTTTGTTGAAGGTTCATATCGGGAATCTGCTCCAGACGATTACAAGCAGTTATTCAATTTTTTGAATGGAGATGATTCNGTNGTTAACAACTTCAACGGATCAATTCAAGTCACTGCAGGAAAGGCTCAAGATGAGCGTTTATTCACACTCATTAATTCTCGATCAATTGCGGAAAACATCTTTTTTTCTGATCTAGATGGCCCCTTGAATGGATCTGTTTTGGTCGAGGATGGCTCTCTTGTTAACACTAATATTGTGGTAAAAGGTGATTCGCTGCTCCATACTGTGCCTTTGACGACAGAGGCTTTTAAAAAGGGAATTTTGGGTGATTATGGACAATACATTGTTTCTATTGGCTTGGTCCTTTTTGCATTCTCGACAGCAATAGCATGGTCTTATTATGGAGATAGGGCTATGACTTACTTATTTGGTTCCAGTTCCGTACTTCCTTACCGTATTGTTTATGTGGTGGCCTTCTTTTATGCAGCGCTAGCAGATACAACGCTGATTTGGAATATCTCACTCATAACTATCGTATTTATGACTGTCCCAAATCTTGTGGGCATTTTGTGTATGCACAAAGAAGTAAAAATGACCATTAACGANTATTGGAATAAGCACAGTTCATGATTTGATGGTTAAAGNTTAGCCTATCATTACTATTTTGTTAGAGCCTCACCAGGTAGCCTAATATTTTGAACAATTTCTTGTACTTCAACTGGAGGCTCTGGNGTAAATCTAGAGACNGCGTAAGATACTNCTAGATTTACAATAGTGCCTAANGTCCCAATACCCTCTGGCGAAATTCCTAACCACCAACCTTCCGCNTTGTCCAATGATGGATTAAGTGTTTTGAAATAAACTATGTAGCNTGCTGTGAAAAGNAANCCTGATAGCATTCCAGCGATTGCTCCATGCTTATTCATACGTNTCTGAAAAATACCTAATACAATGGCTGGAAAAAATGAAGCAGCGGCTAATCCAAATGCGTAGGCTACGACCTGCGCAACGTAAGCTGGAGGATTTATTCCTACGTAGCCAGCGATTAGTACNGCAANAAAAATAGCTATTCTNGCNTAAAGTAACTCTTGCCGTTCCGTTATCGATGGCAAGAANCTTCGCTTCATAAGGTCATGAGCCACTGCTGTGGAAATCACCAAAAGCAATCCAGCCGCTGTGGAGAGAGCNGCAGCNAGCGCTCCAGCGGCTACAAGAGCAACAACCCAATTTGGNAGTCCAGCAATTTCGGGGTTTGCCAGNACCATGATGTCTCGNTTTACATCTAGCTCGTTTGTTTCNGAATCGCCNACATACTGTATTCGTCCGTCACCATTTTTATCATCAAACCTGATCAGATTAGTTGCTTCCCATTTGGTAAACCATTCAGGAACTTCGCTATATTCGACGTTGTTGACAGTATTGATTAGATTCGTCTTTGCAAACGCAGCTACAGCTGGTGCAGTCGTATAAAGTATTGCAATAAAAATCAGTGCGTAGCCAGCTGATCGACGCGCATCTCTCACATTAGGAACAGTAAAAAATCTTATGATTACGTGTGGTAATCCAGCAGTGCCAAACATTAGTGCAGCCGTAATAAAAAACACGTCTTGAGTTGATCTTTGTCCTTCTGTGTATGTTGCAAAACCAAGCTCTTCACTCATCCCATCTAATCTATCCAGCAGATAACCTCCACCAAAGCTTTCGGTTAATTCAGCGCCAAATCCAATTTGTGGTATCGCAATCCCTGTCATCAAAATGGAAATAAAAATTGCNGGGACCATAAAAGCGAAAATCAAAACACAATATTGTGCTACCTGGGTGTAAGTGATGCCCTTCATTCCACCCATCACCGCATAAAAGAAAACTATGGCCATCCCAATAACCACTCCAGTGGTTATATCAACCTCAAGAAATCTTGAAAATACGATTCCGGCACCTTGCATTTGTCCACAAACATAAACGAAAGAAATCGTTATTGCGCAAAAGACTGCAATTAATCTAGCTAACTTTGAGTAGTAACGATCACCAATGAAGTCTGGAACAGTGAATTTTCCGAATTTCCTAAGATAGGGTGCTAATAATAGAGCCAGCAAAACGTAACCGCCGGTCCATCCCATTAGATAAAAAGTGCCATCTCTTCCGAGAAAAGAAATTAGACCAGCCATGGAAATAAATGATGCAGCAGACATCCAATCTGCGGCAGTTGCCATTCCGTTTGCGAGAGGGGGAACGCCGCTTCCGGCAACGTAAAAATCGCTTGTTGAACCTGCCCTAGACCAAATTGCGATTCCAATGTAGAGACCAAAAGTTAAAAATATGAAAAAAAATGTCCAAACTTGAACACTCATATTAGTTATTCTCCTTTTCAGTCTTGTGAGTAGAATTTCCTTGTTGAGTGGACTGAAGATTGTATTCGCTATCTAGCTTATCCATTAAGTAGATATAGGCATAGATCAATACGACGAATACAAAGATTGATCCTTGTTGAGCTATCCAGAATCCTAGCTTAAATCCTCCGAAGCGAAATTGATCTAAAAAATCAACGAAGAGTATTCCGCAACCAAATGAAATAAAGAACCAAATCGACAAAAGTACTGAAACAATTTTTATGTTTGACTTCCAGTAGGTCTGGGCACTATCACTCATGTAAACCTCTTCTTATTTGTTTTGATTATGACTACTGAGTAATATCATTTATTACAAAGGTGTCAGCCGTAACAAGTACTCCGGCTGATATTTATTGTTAACAAATGGTAGCATTTAATATGCGTTGGGTATAGCCAGCGGCGGTATTGTATGCGCGGACGGAGGAATATCTATTCTTTCAATTAATCGTTCATTATNCTTATGTATGCTCTTAACTTATTTTCAGCCGATTCTCGCTTTTCTCCCTTTGCTTTTAGAATGTTACTTTTTAATTGTCTTAACTTTTGACGATCAAAATTATGTTGTTCGCATACTATTTCATTTATTGCTTGATCCCCTTCACTGATAATTCTTTCGAAAACTTTTTCAACAAGTGGATACCTAGGAGACTGTTTGGGTGAAGAGCTGAGATGCTGAATTTGTTTCAAAAGCGTTTCATCTTGGTTTTCCCTGAGGAGTCGACCAATATATTGTAGCTGTCTTTTTTTTGCTCCACGAGTGTTAAATAGTTTTTTAAAATCATTAATTGCGTTCCTTAGCTTTGGGTCAAGTTGTAATTGTTCAAGAAAGTTATCTGGAAAACTTGTCAAATCNCTTCCGAGCTCAAGCAAGGCCGTTGCTTCTCTTTTTTTTTGCGTTTTGCTGACTTTATCTAACGTATCAGNCATATTGATTAATTTGTGATCAGTGAACTTAGTGGGTTAAATATAAAACATTTTTGCCAAACCCAAAAAGGCGAGAAAGCCCACAGAGTCAGTTACAGTAGTTAATGCCACTGAACCGGCAAGAGCAGGGTCTATCTTTATTTTCTTCAGGAATAGAGGNAGGTAAGCTCCTGCTAGAGCAGCGGTAATCAAATTTATTATTGTTGCTGTGGCAATAATGTAGCTAATTAGCGCATCTTGGTACCATATAAAAGCTATTACTGCAATCAAGGACGCCCAGATAATCCCATTGATTGTGGCAACACCGAGTTCGCGAACAAGTAACCAGCGACTATTGAACGGACTAATATGTCCTAGTGCTAGGCTGCGAATCACAAGTGTTAGGGTTTGTGTTCCAGCCACCCCCCCCATATTGGCTACAATCGGCATTAAAATGGCTAGGTAAACTACCTTATCTATGGTGTCTTGAAAAGTATATATAACCAATGACGCGAAGACTGCTGTAACTAAATTTACGCCAAGCCACAATGCACGGCGTCGAGCAGTTTTTAGAATGGGAGCAAAGGTATCGTCCTCTTCATCCAAGCCGGCCATACTCATTAGTGAGTGTTCTGCCGTATCTCTTATCACATCCACTACATCATCAATGGTAATGCGCCCTAAAAGTTTTCCGTTGATGTCGACCACTGGAGCTGAAACCCAATCATGCTGTTCGAATAGATAAGCAACTTCAGCTGCCTCCATATCAACAGGAATAGCATTTATATCTTTTCGCATGACATCACGAACAGATGTGTTAGGGTCNGATACNAGNACCTCTTTNAGGGGCAAGATACCTANCAACTCATCATCTCTATTNACTACGAGAATGTTGTCAGTCATTTCTGGTAAAGTTTGATGTCTTCTTAAATATCTAAGAACCAATTCAACGGTATGATTTCTTCTGACCGTAATTGAATCGGTGTTCATCAGGCCACCAGCAGTGTCTTCATCATATGACAGAATCTTTTCAACTCTCTGACGGTCTTGTTGGTCCATTGCATCCAAAACTTCTTGAGCAATCTGGATAGGCAACTGTTGAAGAATATCTGCAAGATCATCAGTCTCCAGGCCTTCAGTTAATTCGACNACTTCTTTCGCATTTAACTCACTTAAGATCTCACTTTGTAAATCTTCATTGAGGTACTGAATCACTTCTCCTTCGGANTCTTTGTCTATTAANTGCCATAAAACTGAACGAGTTTNTGGCGGCGATGATTCCANCAAATGAGCTATCCCTGCTGTAGGAAGAGTTTTTATCATTTGTCTAACTTGGAAGAGAGAACCGCGGTCAATGGCCTGGCTCAACTCCAGAGTATGGTTAGTATGGAACTTTGAATCTACGATCGTGGGCATGATTGACAAACCTTGTATTCACGAAAGCAAAAGAGCTGTTTGATTAAAAATATAGAGTTGGCAGTTGATCCAGAATTGGAGGACATTCCGGAACTCGATTCTAACCTCAATTTAAAATAAACAACAGAGTGATTTTCAAAGACGTCTCAATTGACTTCGTCAAATCCACTTTTGACCAGATTGATGATTGCTTCAATTGCAATATCTTCATCAATGCCTTCTGTTTCGATTTTAAGCACGGTTCCTTTAATAGCTGCCAGCATCATCAGGGATAGAATGCTTTTACCATCAACCATTTTTGTTCGCCCTACCCTAACAATTGATTTGTAATCTGAAGCGATTTTTGCAAGTTTAGCGGCCGCCCGGGCATGCAAGCCTTTTGAGTTTATTACTTTGACTCTTGCTTTTCTCATTGATCTTATTGTTATTGTAGTTAGCACTTGAGATTAAATCTACAAAATTATTAGTTTTGAATGCTCTTTACCTAGTGAGATTTAAAAATCTACACTTTGACTAAAGATAGGCCAACTCTTTGTAGGGGAGAGTCTCATTCATTTTAGATTTATTATCTATAGCATTACTGACTATGTTTCAATATTTATGAGAAATTGCGTATTTATAAAGTTCATCGTTATTTTGAGCATTTCTTAGTGAATCACAGAATTGTTGGTTATGGAATTTTTCTGCTAAGACTGCTAACGTTCTAACGTGATCCTCTTCGTTTTCCTCTGGGACAATAAGAACAAAGATTAGATCCACTGGCTTTCCATCAGTCGAGTCATAGTCAACATAAGTTTCTAATGTAATTAGACAACCGGTGATTTCGTTACATTCAGGAACACGACAATGAGGTATCGCAATGCCATTGCCTATTCCAGTGCTGCCGAGTTGCTCTCTCGTCATCATTGAATCAAAAACTTGGTTTTCATCTAAATTACTAAAGGATTCCCCTAATATTGTACTCAGAGTTTTTAAGAGCCTTTTTTTACTGACTCCTTGAATTTTGCAAAG
>PBXX01000029.1 GCA_002727755.1 Gammaproteobacteria bacterium
ATTTCACATTACATCTCATCAATTCTTTAACTGCTGTTACGTTATATGCATTGTAAAAGATCTGTCTGGCTTTATCATACCTATAAATCTCGGTCAGGCTCAGAAAAACCCTCACCGAAGATCAGTAACGTGAGGTTATTAAGGGACTTTTTCTATCGTCACAAAAAAACTTTAGCTCTATTTCTTAATTCAAGTACGTACAGATGAATATTTCTCCGCTCACCTAAAGGAGTTCTTACCAGCGTGAAGCTAAAAACACCAGAACTAGTGTGGCTTAATCCAAAAGCTCCCTACTCACAGGAATATACTGATCGCTATTATTCAGAGGGCAGTCCTGAGGACGAATGCAGACATGTCTACTTGGCGGCAAATGGATTGCCGGACCGATGGATTAAATCTACTGAGAAGCGATTCCTAATCGCCGAAATTGGATTTGGTTTTGGTCTAAACTTTATTCTGTCAGCGTCTTTACACACAAAGCTAAAGATTCAGAAGCACCTTCATTACATCGCATTTGAAAAAAGTCCCCCATCAGCAAAACAAGTTAAAACGTTCTTCTCCAATTTTCATGAGCTTAAAACGTTTAGTGACACTTTTTTAAAAAAAATACCAACACCCATTCGCGGTTGTCACCGAATACACTTCTCTAAAAATATCACTCTTGATCTACACTATGGTGACGTTCAAAATGAAATATCTGATTTTTATCCCAATAGATTGAAAATATCAGCGTGGTTTATCGATGGCTTTTCGCCTAAAACTAATCCTAGCATTTGGAACAATTTTGTATGTAAGCAAATCTCACAATTGAGTAATCAAGAGACTACGCTTTCAAGTTATAGTGCAGCAGGGTCTTTTAGACGTAATCTTGTATCTAATGGATTTGATGTAAAAAAAACTACTGGGTACGGCCGTAAACGCCATATGACAGTGGCGAAATTTACAGCCAACGAAAACCACTTTGAGGCTAGCAAAAATAAAAATGAGGCTATTGAATCTGTTGCCATAATAGGTGCTGGGATAGCTGGATGTGCGGCCGCTCTTGCCTTAACAAAACGACATATTCCGGTTCAACTATTTGAGTCTGAAGATCATGAAACACTGACTCAGAATAGAATTTCACTTTTTGCCTTGAGGCCAAGATTGTATAGAGATTTCTTACCTGAGTCTGAATTTTACCTTCATAGCTATTTATACACAGTTTCACAACTTAATTTTTATTCTCAAAATAAGGATATTGGGTGGAACAAGACAGGACTAATCCAACTAGAAGGAGCAATGAATAAACGCGAAAAATTTAGCCAAGAGAAATATTCTTCAATCTACCCTTCGAGTATTTTTAATTACCTGACAAACAAGCAAGCAAGAGAGCTCTCAAAACTCGACTTATCGGCAGGAGGATTATATTTTCCTGATGGTGGATTCGTTGAAACAACAAAATTATATAATTTTTATCTCGACGCTGAAGAAATTTCAAAAAATTACAGAACCTCGGTCAAAAGTATAAATTACCGAGATGGGAAGTGGACTCTTTACTCCGCGGAGCAGACTGAGATCGCACAGTCAAAGGTAGTTATTATTGCGAATAGTCACTGTCTAACTCAATTCAACCAGACTGATTTTCTTCCAATCTCAACAAGTCATGGTTATTCAAATTGGTTAGAAGCAAAGAGTAAAAGCTATGAACCTACTCATGTTATTTGTGGGAATAAAACCATTTTTCCATCTACNATGNGCGGAGAAAACGGTAATTTAGTTGCCGCTACCTATGAGNAATCCTTGACGAAATCATCAAAACTAAANGCTGCAAAGGANAATGTGACCGGAGCTAATCAAGCCTTCACNGGTCAGTATTTCTTNTTAGANAAGAACAAAGACAGCGAAGTTGGCACACGTTGTGGCACACCTGACAGAGTCCCATACATCGGAAGGGTTCCGAAATACGCTCATACAAAGAGAGAGTTAGCTCATCTAAGACGAGACGCTAAGGCTGAATTTAATATTGCAGATGAGTGCTTCTTGCCTAACCTTTACATCTCNGCCGGACATGGTTCAAATGGTTTAAGTACAAGCTCCTTTGGNGCAGAAATACTTGCCAGCCTCATCAANGGAGATCCAGTGCCAGTGTCAAAGCGACATTTATCTGCAATATGCCCATCTAGAATTATTATCAGNGATTTAAAAAAGCAACGAATTTAGCGATTATAAAAGGCCGTAACTGCTTTCAAAAGGAGCTCTGGGTCCTTTGCGCCAGCCATTTCCCTGATCGAATGCATTCCGAAGCTCGCTAAACCAATGTCCAGGGTATCTATACCCAATCCAGCGGAAGTCATGGGTCCTATCGTTGAACCACAAGCCATNTCACTCCTCATTACGAAAGATTGATAAGGGATTTTTTTCTGATTACAAATTGATTTGAATAGCGCAATAGAATTACTGTTACTTGCGTACCTCTGATTAGCATTTATCTTTATTACCGGACCTGCGTTTAGGTGTGGTGAATGGTTATTATCATGCTTATCACTATAATTGGGATGAATGCCGTGTGCATTATCAATTGACCAGAAANTGGACTTTCTCACCACACGTTCAACGGCGTCGCTTTCATTAGTCTGATTTCGAATAATTCTCTCGAGAACTGAACGAAGAAAAGGTCCTTGCGCTCCTGATGAAGACANGCTTCCNACTTCCTCATGGTCATTACACACAAGCAAGCTCGGGAACTTGGATTTTGATTTTATCAACGCATTGCAGCTCAAAAAACAACTCAATAAATTATCCAAACGGGCAGAGGCTATGAACTCTTCTTCCAAACCAACTAAAGATGGCGGCTGNACATCATAAAGGGAAAGTTCATGCGAAAGTATTGTNTTAGCTGTTCGGAATTTAGANTGCTTTCTNATTAANCTCAAAAGCTGNTTTTCAAAAGAAAATTTCTTTCTACTTGAGTCTTGAAGAATTATTGGCGGCAGCTCTTTTTGCTGATTTATTTTCCTACCTTCGTTGACACCTCTATCCAAATGGATCGCCAAACTTGGTATGAAAGCGACAGGGTTTTCAAAATCTACAAGTCCCGACTGCAGTCTTCCATTGTCTAGTTCAAAGTTAACACGCCCAGCTATAGAAAGATCTCTATCAAACCAAGGTCGCAGAAGAACACCGCCGTAGATCTCGACCCCTAATTGAACATAACCGTTACTTGAAAATTCCGCGTGAGGTTTTATTTTTAGACAAGGGCTGTCGGTGTGTGATCCGGTAGCACGCAACCCAGAAGAAACAATGTCATGGGTGCCGGGACGGAAAGCAATCAATGCCGAATTATTTCGTGTAACGAAATAGCCATCGCTACTGCTTAGATCCCAAGATTGACTCTCATCAAGATGCTTGAACCCATTCTCTTCAAGCATCTTGCCAAGATTTTCAACGGCATGAAATGGGGTGGGTGATCGACGCAAGAAGTTCAGTAGGTTTTCATTTTGTTTCCAAATAGCCATAACGGATCGACAACCTACTGTAAAAAATTATCTAACTTCTAACAGCTCAACTTCAAAAACAAGCGCTGAATTGGGAGGTATAGCAGGTGTTGGAGACGCCTCACCATATGCCATATCTGGTGGTATAAAAAGTCGCCACTTATCACCAACCTTCATAAGCTGCAATGCCTCGGTCCAGCCCGAGATCACCTGCGAAACTCCAAATGTTGCTGGTTCGCCGCGATCGACTGAGCTATCAAACACAGTTCCATCAGGAAGCGTACCATGATAGTGGGCTAATACAGAATTGCTGCTTGTGGGCGACTCACCACCTGTCGGGCCTGACTGGATGATTTCGTATTGCAGACCTGAAGCAAGAACTGTAACGCCAGAGTTTTGGGCGTTTTCGGCTAAGAAGGCTTCGCTCTCGGCTAAGTTTTCCGCTAGTGCAGCCGCTTCTTCATCGGCTTGTCTTTGCATAAAGGTTTGAATAGCTTGCATCATGGCTTCCTGATCCATCTGAGTATTGCCTTCTATCGCATCCGCCATACCAGCAAGAAACGAATCGATATCTATTCCTTCAACAACCCGCTGAGCAAGTAAGTTCTGGCCAATATTAGCACCAATTGAGTAGGCTATCTGATTATCCTCAGAGCTCAAATCGACTTGAGAAAATACTGGCTGCATCATAAAGGAAGCCAAAAGAGAGCTAATCATCAAACTCAAAATTTTCAATGTTTTCATATAATTTTCCTTCGATTCGTTAGACAATCACAACGGGAAGTGAGGGTTATCTTTATAAAAAATACAGCAGCGCATACTAACTGGGAAATCGGGCAATTGCCAGCTGATAAGCCTTGATTATTGAGAGAGGCTTTATAAGGTCTGAATCTTTTTTATAAGAATAAGGCAAAATTATTATGAATTTTAGGTATCTGATATTGTTAACTTGCATACTAATTATAGGTTGCACAAATCAGATTGTTGTTTCAATCAATGAGCAACCAATTTACGATCCGAGCGGAAGATTAAGGCAGGGAGAAGTTTTGGACGCTGATTTACAAGGCTGCATTAATCTTGCTTTACAGCAACAAAATATAGATTTTCCTTCAGAGCTTTCAGCACTGTCATGCGCCGACGCTCAAATAACCGATCTAGAAAAAATCAGCCANCTCGCAAAATTACGATTTCTTGATTTAGGTGGCAACAATATCAACAACATTACACCTCTNGAGGAATTGTCGATCCTCAGNGGCCTAAATCTCAAAGATAACCAAATCAGGGACATTACTCCCCTATTAAATATGCCTAATTTAACCTCGGTTAATCTTCAAGGTAACGACGGAATTTCCTGCTCTGAATTAAATCGACTCGAAAGCAGGTCTGGTCTGAGTGTTGCCGCGCCAGACACCTGCACGAGATAGCAGTTTTAAAAATTTTTTGTTGCTGGCCTGCCACTATGGAAGCGAAAAATGGAATCTGGCGAAGTAATCAACTCCTCCTCAACAGACCGAAATTTTTGTACTCTATCACTGATATCGCACTTGCTATACCTTTGCGCCAAATCTAAGTAATCCTTAAAGTGTCGCGCTTCAGATTTTAATAACCCTCGATAAAACTTTTGTAGTTGTCTATCCAACTCCGGGGCAAGTACCGCAAATCTCTCACAAGAGCGCGCCTCAATAAACGCACCAACAATCAAAGTATCGACAAGCTGACTACTCTCTTCCTTACTTATTAATCGTCCCAAGTGATTCGCATACCTTGACGGGGCGATCCTGACATAATTAATTCCTCTACTCGACAGAATCTCCACGACTTGCTGAAAATGTAAAATTTCTTCTCTCGCTAGTTGAGACATCTTCCTCAGTAGTTCCGCCTTTGAGGTGTGACGATATAGCAACTTCATCGCTGTTGATGCAGCTTTCTTTTCACAATTTGCATGATCAATCAGCAGCACTGATTGATTGTTCAAAGCGCAATCTATCCACTCTAACGGAGTTTCACAGGCTAAGAATTCAAGTATTTCATCCAATTTTAGTAACCAGATATTTGTCTGAGTCAATTCGGGCGGGGATATAATTTCTATTTTAGCTTAGATTATCGTCAATGACCTGCAGAAGCTCCTCTGTTAACTCTCTTGCATCATCAAATTCGCCTAGTGCTTGCGTCATCACATTCACTACTCCATTAGACTGAAAAAGTTTAACCGAAAAGTCTCTCATATCCAGCTCTTCAGAAGCTCCTCCGAACCATCTCCCAATAAACCCAGGCTCATCATCTTCATTAACAATACCCGCAAATTGAACATTAAAGACGGATTCATCGCGACTACTGTCAACTATTAAAACGTCGGCAGTTTCGAGCGCTTGTCTAATTTGGACCCATGCTCTGCTATAGTCTAAACGTAACTCTAACATCGGTTCTCCGGTGTCGCTTTCTATGAGGTTAGCCTTAGACTCTGACTCAATACTCCCTGCCAATAAGCTTGACGACGAAGCTTGGTAAACATCATTTCTGTCTGCTAGGTATTGTGATATTGATGTGAGGATCTGCTGTTCTAAATCTGGGGACACGGATTTTTCGGGCCAAGTTACAATTAGAGGGACTGGCTCAGTGCTTAAATTTTCCAGGTGCAAGACATAGACTTCTGAATAGCCTGAGTGAAGCCCGGGCTCAATTATGATTTTATATTTGTGTCTTTTCTGACTACTGGCCCCCACTTCAACCCAAGAAGTTTCCATCACTCCATTACTTGGATCTTCGTGATCTAAAATTATTTGCAAATCAGTCCAATAATCCCTTACTAGCGGCCAAACCTGAGCTGGTGTTGCGTCAATCACAATCCACCTCTTGTCATTCAAACTTTGAATCCTGACTCCTTCCCGTCGCCTTGTTTCAATTGGCATAGGTAGTGGGACTTCCTCTAAAGCAACGAGTGATGAGAATCTTTCCGGCACAACATATAACTGATCTAGCGTGTAGCTATCAAGTTGGCTAGGTATTATCATCTCTGGGGCTAATTCAGCCTCAAGGTAGCCGTCACCTGGGTCTGGGAACATCCCATCCTCACCAAATAGGAAGGCACACGAGTTTAGTGATGTAAGCAAAATGAATGGTAAGATAATTCTCAGAACTAGCATGAATGATGTCTCAATAATAAAAATTCAAATATTAACGTTAACCAAATTTAAAGCTTCAATCAGTTCGACGTGAAATTTACCATTAAGTTCCGTTAGTGGCAGCCTTAGGGTTTCTCCGATCTTATTCATTTTATTTAACGCCCACTTGACAGGAATCGGATTTGATTCGAGGAATAAAGCCCTATGCAAGCCTTGCAACTTCTCATCGAGCATCGCAGCTGATTCAAAGTTTCTTTCGAGAGCAAAATTACACATTTGAGCCATCAAATTTGGAACAATATTAGCCGTAACCGAAATAGTACCCGAAGCACCATGCTTCATTAGCTCGAGCGTCAATGCATCTTCCCCACTGTATATATCAATGCGATCACCACACCGATCGATCAAAACTTTACCCCGACTGACATCTCCCGAAGCATCTTTTAAGGCAATAATGTTGTCAATGTCCGCTAGCCGGTTAACTAACTCAAATTCCATATCACACCCCGTCCTGCTTGGGACGTTATAGAGTATTTGTGGAATATCTACGGATTCAGCGATTAATTTAAAATGCTTAAAAAGACCTTCTTGGGTAGGCTTGTTGTAATATGGTGCTACTAGCAGACAAGCATCGGCTCCGCATTCTTTAGCGGAATTTGTAAAATATAGAGCCTCCTCTGTTGAATTTGAGCCCGTACCAGCAATTATCGGGATACGTTTGTTTGCCGCCCCGACGCAATGAGAGACAAGGTTACAATGCTCCTCCATACTCAGCGTTGCAGATTCACCAGTTGTCCCTACAACTACAATCGCATTGGTGCCCTCTGATATGTGCCATTCAACAAGTTTATTAAATGTTTGCAGATCAAGCTGGCCGCCTTTCAGCATTGGCGAAACGATTGCTACCATACTTCCTTTAAGATCAATTTTCATAATAAAAACTTGCTCGATTAATTACAGATAAATACTTATTNNGTATAGTNAAGCTAATCAGCNATTGGTTTGGACTGCACCCTGCTGGGCCAAGCATTAATAGTTGCNTGGATAAAAGTNGCAAGGGGTATCGCAAAAAATACTCCAGCCAAACCCCAAATACCTCCAAAGAACAAAACCGCGAAAATAATTGCCACTGGGTGTAAATTTACGGCCTCGGAAAATATAATTGGCACCAACACATTGCCGTCTAACATTTGCAAAATATTGTATGCGATTATCACNGTCCAGAACTCAGCGCCTANCCCCCATTGAACATACGCTATTGCTATTATTGGAATATTCACAACAGCTGCACCAATNTATGGAACAATNACTGAGAGTCCTGTAATTACCGATAACAGCAGAGCGTAGTTTAATCCTAATATGACAAATACAAGATATGCAGTGCTCCCGACAATGATAATTTCAACAAATTTTCCTCGAACGTAATTCGCAATTTGTTGATCCATTTCACGCCAGATTGCACTCATTAAAGGCCTATCCCGAGGCAATAAATTACTGACCCAATCGAGTAGCTCATGTTTATCCTTTAACATGAAAAACACAAGTATGGGCACAAGCACCAAAAACACNACCCAGGCGACGACACTNGGCAANCTNGCAAGAGAATACTCNAANACNGCTTGACCAAAACCTCCAATTTCGCCGCCAAATCCATCCATAAACTCACTAACCTGTTCTTCTGAAAATAAGCTAGGATAGATTTCGGGTAAGTTAAGAAGTAACTCCTGCCCCTGGTTCAACAAGTTAGGCAATTCGTCCATCATCCTTCTCAATTGATTCCATACCTGAGGAAGCAAGAACCCCAACATTGTTATAAAGATTCCGAAAAATAATATGTAAACAACTCCAAATGCTAAACGTTCGGTGAAACCGTATTTTAACAACAAAGCAACAAGTCCCTGCATCAAGTAAGCAATAATGAGGGCCGCTATTAAAGGGGTCAATATGCTGCCAAAAAATAGAAATACGGCCAGCCCGACAGCTAGAAGAAAGACTAAGATAATAGATTCCTCATCATGAAAATATCTATCAATAAAATCATTGAAAAGTTTTCGCATAGTCGAATTTCCTAAATTACTAGCCTTTCTTGATCCAATATAAATAAGCTTGATTGTCTCTTTTAAATTCCAATATTTCGTTATCTGATTGTCTAGCAAACATATGGAAGTCCCTCTCAGAGGCAGAATCTGTAGCTATGATCTTAAGAATTTGTTCTTTTTCCATAGCATTTAGAGCCAACTTTGCCTTCAGGAGTGGCATGGGACAGGAAAGCCCACTTAAATCTAGTTCTATATCTGCTGGAATGCTCATATATCTATAATATCAAGCTATTTTGGCGAATTACATGATCTATATCGTTGAATTATGAATATAACTTACTCTTTATATGGGAATAATTATGTTAATCTGATGGAGGATTTTTTTGCATAGATTTAACAATGTTTAATTTGCGTCTGAAAACCATAGTTCTTNTAATCTCTATTTCTGCGTTTGACTACCTTGCCCANGCGCAAAATCTGCCGTCATTGGGTGATAGAATTTCAGGAACAGTATCCCTTGAGCAAGAGTATAGTATGGGGCAGCAATTCCTCGCTCAAATTCGACGCACCGCGCCCACAATCCCCGATCCCTTGTTGATGAGCTACCTTGAGAACATTACATATCGACTAGCATCCCAGAGCCAACTTCAAGACCATAGATTGTCTTTTGTTATAATTGATAGTGAAGAATTAAATGCATTCGCCGCGCCAGGAGGAGTTATAGGAGTAAACACAGGATTATTTCTTAACGCCCACACAGAAGCTGAATTTGCATCTGTTATGGCACACGAAATAGCACATGTAAGTCAAAGACACTTTGCCCGAGGNGTAGACGAAGCTCAAAGTGGTCAAGTCGGTCAAATAGCATCATTACTCGCCAGTGTCTTGATAATGGCGACCTCAGACGCTGGTCACGGGGCTGCCGCGGTGACTGCTATTCAAGGCCGGGCNATGGAGAATCAACTGCGTTTTAGCCGAAGTAATGAGGCTGAGGCTGACAGAATTGGTCAAGACAATATGTTTGCGGCTGGTCTTGACCCTGCGGCGATGGGAACACTATTCGAANGGTTGAATGGTCTCAATCGTTTTCGAAATAGGCCCCCAGAATTTTTGCTTTCTCACCCCTTAACACAGTCTAGAATAGCTGATGCTCGTGGCCGAGCCGTCAGATATCCGGCGAGAGAATACGGAAATAATCTTGAGTATCAAATTAATAGAGCTCGAGTGATCGGACATTACGCGGAAGATAAACCAGGATTAATCACTGAATCTGCTGCTAGGCTCAGAGAAAGCGGTAACTCATTTATGGACGATGTAAATCGATATCAACTCGTTATTGCTTATTACGAAAATGGGCTTTACCAGCAAGCCACCTCAACGCTGGCACCGCTGCTTCAAAAGGACCCTAATAGAATTAGTTATGTCGTCACCCAGGCTGAAATTCTTACTGAGCAGAATGAGCCCGGCCAAGCCATAGNCTTCCTGAAAAGACATTTGGAGATAAACCCAAACAATCATGCCCTGACGATNGCTCATATAAATGCTTTAGCAAAGGCTCGACTCTATTTAGAAGCAGCAGAGCAACTAGAAGCTCACGCAGAGTATAAGGATTCAGATCATCANCTTTGGTATCAATTGGCAGAAACTTGGGGGCAAGCCGGCAACGTAAGCAAAGTTCATCAAGCGCGAGCAGAATACTTTAGCTTGCATTATGATTTTCGGAACGCCAGAGAGCAATTCCAATTTGCATTGAGAATTGAAACTGACAATGATGCAGCCCCTTCCGAACTCGCTCGACTTAGAGAAAAAATAAAGAATGTTGAAGCAAGGCAATTAGAATTAAATGCACAGTGATTGTTCTTTCTAAGCCTTACCTTTTACCTTAAGCTGATAGTTCTNAGCAAAATTCAACATTTTTCTCAAAGGAGTCATGGCTCGCTCAGCNAGCAATTCATCCACAATAATTTCATTTGTTCCCTGTCGCAAAGCATCAGCGATAGCCTTAAGGGTGTTCATTGACATCCAAGGGCAGCTCGCGCAGCTACGACAAGTCGCTTCGTTTCCGGCAGTAGGAGCAATTATGAAATTTTTTTCAGGAGCAGTTGTCTTAAGTTTATGAAAGATACCTTTATCAGTAGCGACGATAAAATCATTATTGGGCAGATTATTTGCCGCCCTAATGATTTGAGTCGTCGATCCAATCATATCAGCAATTTCTAAAACGCTTTCTGGAGACTCTGGATGAGCCAANACAGCTGCATCAGGATAAACGGCTTGCATATCTTTAATACCGCGAAATTTAAATTCCTCATGAACAATACACGCAGCATCCCAAACAATCATATCTGCTTTGGTTTTTTTCCTGATGTAAGAACCTAAGTGCTTGTCAGGTGCCCATAGGATTTTCTTGCCCAAACTTTTAAGGTGTTCGACTAGATCAACAGCTATGCTTGAGGTGACCACCCAATCAGCACGGGCTTTCACCGCCGCCGAGGTATTCGCATAAACNACTACCTCCCGCCCACTATTAGCTTCACAAAATTCCTCAAATTCGTCTACTGGGCATGCAATGTCTAAAGAGCATGTAGCCTCAAGCGTAGGCATTAAAACTTTTTTTGATGGGCTCAATATTTTAGCTGTTTCACCCATAAATCTGACCCCAGCAACTATGAGGAGATCAGCATCACAATCTCTCCCAAAACGTGCCATTTCGAGTGAATCTCCGACGTAACCACCCGTGGTTTCTGCAAGATCTTGAAGAGATGCATCGGTGTAGTAATGAGCTACAACCTTTGCGTTTTTCGCTACAAGTAATGCCTTAATTTCATCCAGAGTTGCTGATTTTTCGTCCTCGGAAATCGTTTCTGGAAGATGAACTTGATCCAGATATTGTCTTACCAATCTTCTATCGGAAGTATAATTACTCGGGGTTGCACTGGCCTTAGTCATAATGAANCGCCAAGCATCTATGAATTAACTGTATGTGGTTTTTCACTAATGAAAGTTGATCTCATTGGAAAAATTAGCAAACGGCTTTAGGTAGCCAAGGATAATGAAGTTCACTAGTTTTCTCCATTATTAATATTTTGCAAGTGTTTTGGTTTTAAATAAATGGTGGGCCGTGTGCGATTCGAACGCACGACCAATTGGTTAAAAGCCAACTGCTCTACCGACTGAGCTAACGGCCCACGAGGTGCGTCATAGTACTATCAATTAAAAAAAACTCAAGTGTAGTTCCAAAATTTAATAATCGCATCACTTTAGGCTTAGTCTCAACCGCCATGAAGAAGACGAATCACGATAGTTGTTACTTGATCAATCTAATTGTAAAAGCTTTGTATCAGCTAAATTGGCGACACCAGTATTAGGAAATCGACGCTTGATTTCATTCAAAAGTTGCCTAGCTTGAGTGACATTACCCAGACCTTGATAGGCTAACCCTAATCCATACATTGCGTCCGCTAACTTAGCGGAATCCTCATAGCGATTTAAGATTATTTCATAAGATTCCTTTGCCTCGCTATATCGCTCCAAGTAGAGATAAGCCTGACCTTTCCAATAATGGGCGTTTGTCACAAAACGACCACTAGGGTACACACTCATGTATTGATCAAATTCGGCTATGGAGCGTTCAAAATCAGAATTAATTACAGAGTCGTAGGCCATTTGATATAGCTGCTGCTCACTGAGGACTGCCGGCTGAAGAGAGCCTCTTCTATTTGAAGTCTGCAAATTATTTAAACTAGATCTTTCTCCGACAAAATCGTCGACTGACTCTCGTGCCGTGACCGCATTATTTGTATTTGAAACACTTGAAGATACGTCTCGCTGTGAATTGCTAATTGAAGGAGACAATGGCGCTTGAGTTGGCAAGCTAGATGATGCAGAGGCCCCTCCTTCCAGAGCAGTTAATCTCTCATCATTACTTGTGTAGCGATTAAGAGCATCTCGTTGTAGTTTTCGGAGTTCAAATCCCTGCTCCTCAACTATGCCCCTAAGCGCCTGTAATTCGGCCCGTAACTGCTGGTTTTGCTCTAGCAAAAGAGAGAGAGCATCACTATTTGATGAGGATTGTGTTTGAGCCACGTCCAAGCTGATGCCTTGCGATTCCACAACGGACCCGACATTCTGAGCTACAGCCGCTGAGCTAAAAGCATAAATCAAAAATAGTGCAACTAGCCTACTAACTGTAGCATCAGAGAGTCTCTTCATACTACCTACTGAGCTACAACCTCGACCCTTCTATTTCGGCTATAAGCTTGTTCGCTCTGACCGGATTGCTCAGGTCTTTCTTCACCATAACTAACCACTTCGATTTGAGAGCGAGAAGCACCATTCACGATGAAATAATTCAATATTCCATTTGCCCTGCGTTCTCCGAGGGCAAGATTGTATTCTCTCGTTCCGCGCTCGTCTGCATGACCTTCCAGTCGGATACGCTTACCAGAATTAGCTGCCAAATCACGCGCGTGATATGTTAACGTTTCGCGATCCGCAGGTTTAAATTCGGCAACATCGAAATCGAAATAAAAAACAGTCTGCCTCAGAGCATTTTGAGCCCTGATTTGCTCCTGAGTTAACTGATTACTGGATCCGGCACCAGACGAAGAAGAACTGCTACTGCTGGCAGCAGACTCAGTATTTGCTGATTCATCTTCCATCTCGCTAGTAGAGCTACAAGCTCCTAGTACGAATAGCGAGATAACGAAAAGGCCCACTTTAAAGCATTGATTGCGTTGTTTTCCCACTCTCTGAGTCCTCCAAAGACTTTTTTGATAATGTTTACACTTTATAGCTAGTTAATTCAAAAATGGAGACCAAGAAGGCTCCCGTACATCACCCTGTGTGGATGGTAAACGGAACTTGACTCGGCCGTCAATGGATACGGCGTCTAGGACGCCTTTTCCATTGAATTTTGTCGCATAAATGATCATGCTTCCGTTAGGAGCAAGACTCGGAGACTCATCCAGTGACGTGTCTGTCAATGTGATAACCCTGAGCGTCTCGATATTCAATATTGCTATCTTGTAAAGAGCTTGTCTTGTTTCTCTTCTAACGTGCACCAAATTGACTCCGTCCGGCAAAAATCGGGCCTTAGCACACTGGAAACAGTCGTAGGTAAGCCTTTCGACATCGTATGAATTTGCTCCCAAGGCTATTTGATAAATCTGCGGTTGGCCAGTCCGATCGGACATAAAAACAATAAATTGTCCGTCTGGAGTCCAACTAGGCTCGGTGTCAATGGCTGGATGGTCAGTTACTCGAATTAGTTGATTAGAAATCAAGTCTTGAACATAGATATCAGGACTGCCGTCTTTCGACAAAACCATAGCAAGCTTATTTCCATCTGGAGACCAAACAGGGCTGCTGTTAATATTTGGGTAATTAGTAATCTGGCGACGCTGCCCCGATGCTATATTCTGGATATATATTCGCGGCAAACCGGTCTCAAATGACACATAAGCGACATCCTGCCCATTTGGAGACCAACTTGGTGACATTATTGGCTCTCCAGATTCAAGAAGAACCTGTGGCCTGGCCCCATCATAATCTGATTTCTCCAACCTAAAGAGAGATGACCCAGGGCCGGCGTCCTCGGACACAATGTAGAGCAGTTGCGAGGTAAAAGCGCCCGGCACACTTGTGACTTGCTCAAAAACCACGTTACTGATTGTATGTCCGATATCTCGCAGCTGAGTAACACTTCCTGTAAGAACCTCACCAGCCAGCTTAATTTCCCGGTTTACATCAAAGAATTCATACTGAACTTGAACCAACTGACTACCAGGTTCTTGATTAATCTTGCCAACTAGCAAGTAGTCTTGGGCTAATATACGCCAATCTCTGTAAAAGACTTCTTGCTCTTCATCTGGCAGGCTAATCATGTTAGAAAGAGGGAGCGTTCGAAACTCTCCAACCTGCTCTAAATCGTTTCTGACAATCTGCGATACATCTTCACTTAACACTATCCCACTATTCATAGAAAAAGGCACTACAGCAATAGGAATAGGGTTATCTACACCTTGCGTGATTTGAATACTGAGCTCAGCCCTTGCATCAACTTGCGCCAACATCAAGGCTAATAAAAAGGTAAGTCGCAGCTTCAATTTAGAAGGTCCTCTGGTTGAAAGATTAACGATAACGTCCTGAAATTAGCGTTAAATATATTAATCGGCAAATCTCTCAATTCTGTGAATGGCGCAGCACTATATACGGCGTTCTCCGAGGCCCGATCAAAAGCCGCATCACCACTTGTTTGTGTTATCCGTACATCCAAGAGTTCACCTGTTGGAAGCATCTGAATCTGTAAAATTGCTCTCATGCCGTTTCGAGCACTCGGCGGTCTATTCCAGACCTGCTGAACTGCCTGCTGTATGATGGCTGTGGCACTTTGAACTAATTCAAATTCAGTTCTAGCCGCTTCCGCCTGGGCTTCAGCAGCATTTTCCTCAAGTTGCCGGTTTCGCTCGGCTTCTTGCTGCCGTTCAAGTTCTTCTCTTTCCGCTAATTCGCGTCTCTCGCTTTCCTCTCTCTCTTGCTGTTGTCGCTCTAACTCTTCTTCCCTCTGAAGACGCTCTAACTCAGCCCTCTCTCTAAGGGCTGCTCTTTGCTGCTCGTCTTCCTGTCTTTGTCTCTCTCTTTCCATCTCCTGCTCTGTTTCTCTTTCTTGTAAGATTCGATTCTGTTCTTCTAGCTGCATTCTCGCTATTCGCTGCTGCTCCATAACTCTCTGATTTCGGACTTGGGGGTTCTCATCAATGAAGAGAGCTTTAATTATAGTCGGCTGAACTAGTTCCAAACTCTGTTCATTCGCATTTGACTGCAGCCATATTAGGAACGCCAAAAGCAGACTATGAAACGATACAGCGATGATCACCGACAAAGGATATCCATTATAAATAATGAGGTTATGGTAAAAGCTATTCATTTGATCGAGTACGCTGTAAATCACAACTCATTTCTGGGTTGTGTAATAAAACTTGGACTCGTTACCCCTGCGTCATTCAAAGTTGTAATCAATGTAATCATTGAACCCCAATCAGCCAGAGTGTCGCCTTCAACTAATACTTGAATGCTTGGATTAGCATTCACAATCTGACTAACCCTCAATCCAATTGTATCCAAATTCAACGACTCTCTATCCTCGCCCGTAGCACCTATGCTGAGAAAGTATTCCCCACTCGCAGTTATGGAAACAATTAAGGTCTCTAAGTTTTCATTTAAATTCAAAGGTTCNTTGTTTGCTTGAGGCAAATCAACCTCAATACCTTGATTCAACATTGGAGCGGTAACCATGAATACAATCAACAAAACCAGCATAACATCNATATAAGGGACCACATTGATCTCACTCATTGGTTTTCGCTTCTTGCGAACCATAGTTTCCATAATAAATTAGTCCTTACTATCACCTAATTAGTATGAATCTGCCTATGTAGGATGCTTGAAAACTCATCAGTGAAGGTAATGTAGCTGCTTGTAACGCTATCAAGCAACGCTGAATACCTATTGAATGCCACCACCGCAGGGATAGCAGCAAATAAGCCCATGCCTGTTGCAAACAACGCTTCTGCAATTCCTGGAGCAACCACCTGCAAAGTTGCTTGTGCTTGAGCGGCTAGCCCCAAGAACGCATTCATAATTCCAATAACTGTCCCGAACAATCCGACATAGGGCGACACAGAGCCAACGGTGGCTAAAAATGGTAAATTCTTCTCGAGCTTCTCTTCCTCTCTAGAATAGGCTACTCGCATCGCTCGCTGAGCACCTTCCATAACCGCCTCTCCATCAACTGACCCTTGCTGTCTTAATCGCATGAATTCTTTAAAACCAGCTCGAAAAATATTCTCCATTCCGACGACTTGAATATTCTCTTGCTGCATTTGAGTCCCTTCTTTATACAGTTGGCTCAAATCCATTCCAGACCAGAACCGCTGCTCAAAACCAAAAACTCCTTTGCTTGCGGCAGACAAAACAAGCCAGCGCTGGACTATAATCACCCAGGATATTATTGAAAGAAGAAAAAGAATAAACATGACAAGCTGAACGGCAAAACTCGCGTTCAGAATGAGCTCAATTAAACTAATTCCGTCATTCACTTATGATGCTCCATGATCCTAAAAATTTTCGTAGCACGTGTAGACAATGTANATGCAGATAGAGCTGCAACTTATTGGTTTTCGGCCAAAAATATAAATAGTTTCACNAAAATCCATGAAATCAAACAAATCGAGCCTTAGGATGGCAAAAGGAGCCAAAAAATAGGCAAAATGTGTCTAAAGGAGGTGTGTTTCTTAAAGTAATACGAGTAAAGGACTCAATTTGCTTTATCGATTTGAAATAAATCTTCAGTATTTTTTGACGGCTCTAAACCAAAATGTCGATACGCGAATTGCGTGATAACTCTTCCCCTTGGGGTTCTTTGGATAAAACCTTGCTGAATTAAATAGGGCTCTAAAACATCCTCAATTGTATCCCTCTCCTCACTAATCGCCGCTGCCAGACTATCAATCCCTACAGGTCCGCCATCAAATTTTTCGATCATTGTTGTCAGTAACCTTCTATCCATATGATCGAAACCATTTTTATCAATACTTAGCATATCCAGTGCTGTGCTAGCGACGGACTTGTCTATCTTACCGTCGAACTTGACCTCTGCGAAATCTCTTACTCTGCGCAGCAATCGATTTGCAATCCGTGGCGTCCCTCTCGATCGATTGGCGATTTCTAATGAACCCTCTGCATCTACTTCGCTCGAAATTATTTTGGCAGATCGCTCAATAATATCGCTCAACTCTCCTACCGAATAAAACTCAAGTCTTTGAATTATCCCAAACCTGTCTCTAAGGGGGGAGGTTAGCAATCCAGCTCGAGTCGTTGCTCCAACCAATGTAAAAGGAGGCAAATCTAGTTTGATTGATCTTGCCGCGGGCCCCTCGCCAATCATTATGTCTAGCTTATAATCCTCCATCGCTGGATAGAGTATTTCTTCAATTGCAGGGCTGAGCCTGTGGATTTCATCGATAAAAAGAACATCGTTAGCTTCAAGGTTTGTTAAAATCGCAGCTAAGTCGCCAGCTTTTTCTAAAACCGGCCCAGATGTCGTTTTGATGTTTGCACTCAACTCATTCGCTATAATATTAGCTAGCGTTGTTTTCCCTAGCCCCGGCGGACCAAAAACTAAAGTATGATCTAAAGGCTCTTCGCGATTTCTCGCAGCTTTGATAAAAATACTCATCTGCTCTTTGACCTTTTCTTGACCTATATAATCTTCCATGTGAACTGGTCTGATCAACTTGTCATCAGAGTTTTCTATGTTTTCTCTCTCAGACGAGATAAGCCTTTCCTCTTTCAATTTTAAATCATACTCTTCAAAGAAAATCGAATTAATTCTTCACTGTCATCTATTTCAGGATTATTCTTTAAAACCTGAGAGATAGCTCTTGATGCTTGCTGAGGCTTATAACCGAGACTGACCATTGCAATTTCAGCATCTTTTATAAATGTTGAGTTAGGCACAAGGCTAAGATTAGAAGACGTATCTGTAGAATCCCATTCAGACAGTTTATCCCGCATTTCGATAATCAGTCTTTCAGCTGTCTTTTTGCCTACTCCGGGCATTTTAACCAAAGAGTCACTGTCGTTACCTTTAACCGTTTGCACAAATTCATCAACACTCATGCCTGATAGTATACCCAATGCGAGCTTTGGCCCGACACCATTTACACGGACCAATGAGCGAAACATTCTCTTACTTTCTGCGTCAAAAAATCCATATAGAATTTGTGCATCTTCTCTAACCGAAAAATGCGTATAAAGATGAACCATCCCATCCAAATCAGGTAGTTGATATAAAGTACTCATAGGAACAAGAATTTCATAGGTGATCCCACCTACCTCAACCAAAATTTCAGGAGCATTTTTCCCTATTAATCTACCTTTTATTTGTCCTATCATTCTTCAACGCAACCTTTTTTTACTGAAAGATTTTGCTCCAGATAATCTAATCAACCTACTCTGAGTATTGGCGTGACAAATTGCTATGGCAAGCGCATCCGACGCATCTTCAGCTANATTTTCGTTAATTCCCAACAAGATTTGCACCATACGATTTACCTGAGCTTTAGTTGCAGCTCCAGTACCAACTACCGATTGTTTAACTTTCCTCGCTGAGTATTCATGTATGTATAGGTCATTAGCCAAACAAGCTGCCAACGCAACCCCTCTTGCTTGACCNAGCTTCAGCGCAGAACCAGCGTTCCTTCCCATAAAAACGTCTTCAATTGCAACCTCTTCGGGTCGATACTCGTGTATAACGGCGCAAAGGTCGGTAAAAATCGTTTTCAGCCTCGTTTGCATCTCAGAATCGCTTGTTCGGATACAACCATAATCGACATTATCGATCTTATTACCATTAGAATTGATTAGNCCAAAGCCTGTCACACGAGAGCCTGGATCTATTCCTAGGATCATAGTCATAGGAAAACCATGATNTTTTTGGTCATTNGTCTGAGCTTTTAAATTTTCAATTTAGCAATTATGTCGGCCGAAAGTTTGGCATTTGAGAAAACATTTTGCACATCATCCAAATCTTCAAGATGCTCAATTAATTTGAGAAGCTTCTCCGCATCACTCAGGTTTAAGTCAATCTCGTTTGAGGCAAGCATTGTCATTTCAGCCGAAATACTCTCAATTCCTGCGTCTTTAAGAGTGTCCTGAACCACCCCAAAATTCTCTAGCGTGGTCATCACATCAATACTATCTGCTGTGACAACAATGTCGTGGGCACCTGCGTCCAGAGCATGCTCCATAATCTCCTCNTCACTAACATGGCTCGCAAAACTAATAATTCCAGTTTGTGTAAATAAATACGAAACCGAACCACTNGTTCCTAGACTGCAGCCGTATTTTGAAAAGCCATGTCGAACTTCAGCAACTGTACGGTTTTTATTGTCAGTTAACGTCTGACAAAGAATTGCAACCCCTCCGGGACCATAACCTTCGTAAGTTAACTCTTCTAGGTTTTCACTTTCTGCAGACCCTGAGCCTCTTGCAATAGCCCNATCAATTGTGTCACGAGTCATATTTGCATTTAGNGCTTTATCGACCACTGCNCGTAAACGGGGATTGTCAGATATATTCCCTCCACCCATTTTAGCCGCAACCGTGAGCTCTCTAATTATCTTTGTGAAAACTTTACCACGTTTCGCATCCTGCCCAGCTTTTCTATGCTTGATGTTTGCCCATTTACTATGTCCAGCCATTGCGAAAATTACCCGTTAAGAGGCTTATTTGGATCGCGAAGCCGAATACTAAGTTCGCGAAGTTGATTGGGCGACACATACCCAGGTGCGTCCGTCAGGGGGCACGATGCAGATTGCGTTTTAGGAAACGCTATTACATCTCGAATTGAATGAGAATCGGTCATTAGCATGATAAGCCTATCAAAACCAAAAGCGATACCCCCATGAGGAGGGCAACCAAGTGANAGAGCATCCAAAAGAAAGCTAAATTTCTCCNCCGCTTCAGCTTCGCTGATACCTAGAACATCAAAAACCGCTCGTTGCACTTTAGCATCGTGGATNCGAATCGAACCACCTCCTAATTCGGTTCCNTTCAAGACCATGTCATAAGCCCTAGACAATGCTTTAGTTGGATCTTTTACCAGCTCTTCCGCANCTAAACTCGGCGCGGTAAANGGATGATGCAATGAAGTCAAATCGCCCTCTGAGGTCAGCTCAAACATAGGAAAGTCGANCACCCATACTGGGGCCCATCCCGAAGCGACAAGATTGAGTTCTTGCGCAACTTTTATCCTTAGGGCACCCATAGCCTCATTCACGATCTTGGACTTATCTGCTCCAAAAAATATGATATCTCCAGTCTCCACAGNNAAAGTTGAAAGCAGATTNCNAATGATCTCCTCATCGAGAAATTTAAGTATTGGCGATTGAAGNCCTTCAGATCCANTTCTTAAATCATTTACNTTTATCCAAGCAAGACCCCGCGCACCGTAAACCGCGACAAACTCAGTAAAATCGTCTATCACCTTTCGCGTTAGNCTGGCACCCCCTGGAACACGAAGCGCGACTACTCTACTATCCTCATCATTAGCCGGGCCACTAAATACTTTAAATTCAGCTGATTTCATTANACTTGCTACATCAACTAATTTNAGATCAATGCGNAAGTCGGGCTTGTCAGAACCGTANAATCTCATGGCTTCAGCATAAGTAATTCTGGGNAAATCACCTAAATCAACATTTAGTGTCTTTTTGAAAGTATGCTTAATCATCGCTTCCATGATTNCCATAATTTGATCTTCATCCATAAAAGAGGTTTCGACATCTATCTGNGTAAATTCTGGCTGTCTATCAGCTCTTAAATCTTCATCTCNGAAACATTTCGCAATCTGATAATAACGATCCATCCCTGAGGCCATCAGTATTTGTTTAAAAAGTTGCGGCGACTGCGGCAGNGCGAAGAATCTACCCTGATGAGTGCGGCTTGGCACAAGATAGTCCCGAGCTCCTTCCGGAGTTGCTTTCGTAAGAAGGGGCGTTTCAATATCAAGAAAGCCATTATTGTCTAGAAAATTCCTAATTGTGTTCCCGACCTTTGANCGAAATCTAAGCCTCGCTGCCATTTCAGGGCGACGCAGATCGATGTAACGATATTTGAGCCTAATGTCTTCCCCTACTTCCGCATGCTCATCCAATTGAATTGGTGGCGTTTCTGACGCATTTAATACCTTTAGCTCATTCCCTAAAATTTCTATTCTTCCAGTTGGCATTTCATCATTAATTGTTCCTGAAGGTCTTAGCCTAACTCTNCCTTTTACCTCCACTACGAACTCATTTCGGACTCCCTCAGCGATTTTAAAACTCTCCTTAGTGTCGGGATCATAAACGACTTGTGCCAACCCTTCGCGATCTCTTAAGTCTANAAATATAACACCNCCATGATCNCGNCTTCTGTGAATCCAACCACACAAAACAACATCTTCATCAACATTTGATTCATTCAACTCACCGCAGAAGTGACTTCGCATATATANTTCCTATTCCTTTCTCTTCGCNTCAGCATGACTCTTNGATTTTTTAGCAACAGAGTCGTTCNCGTTAGCGCCTTTCGTTGANGTTTTTGTCTTTNCCGGGTCTTCAGACTTTTTGTTNACANCTTTATCTGTTCCNTTCNCATTCGANTGGCCATTAGATTTGTCCTCTGATTTTGAGTCAGACTCAGCAAGCTTTTTTTTATCACCAGTCTTAAAGTCAGTCTCATACCAGCCCTTACCCTTTAATCGGAAACTTGCAGCAGATACAAGTTTGCGCAGACTAGCCGAACCGCAAGCAGAGCAAATCTTGAGCGGCTCGTCGCTAATTTTTTGTAGAGCCTCAATTCTATTCCCGCAAGAGTCGCATTGATATTCATAAATAGGCATAT
>PBXX01000030.1 GCA_002727755.1 Gammaproteobacteria bacterium
CTTAAAGCTGTATCTCCGATATCTGACATCCGCCTTACCATCTGAATCTGCGCAGGTCGAAATTGATTTCTCGCGCGCCCTGGGTATAGATACTCTGAAATAACTCCGATTACAGACCTTATCATACACGCTCATGGTTACCTTACTCCCTGTTGTGTTTGCTAGCGACCAATCGACCATTCCGTTTGGTGGTTCAATAACGGTAGAGCAGGATGCTATTAATGCTGCAGTGATTAGAGCCTGAATTATTTTTAAACTTTTATACATCATTTTCTTGTCGAAAGGTTCTCAGGTAAAAAGACTTACAAAAATAATAAGCCGTAAATCCTAGGCGCGATTTAAGTCGACTAGATGGTTTGATATCGTAATAACAGTATAATACCGTATGAATTGATAAGACATCACATACTTGAGTGTTTTAAAAAAAAGCTATGTACATTCAGCGTAAACTGAAAGTCTGCCTCATATATTTTTGTGTCATACACGCAAAGGTGGGTTACCCGCAGTCGGCCGCAATCTATGAGGTTCCATTAACAGAATTTGGACATCCAGATCTTCAAGGGGTATGGACAGATCAAACGATGACTCCGCTTGAGAGGCCTGTTTCTCTTGGATTAAAGAGTCAGTACACGTTGTTGGAAATAGAAGAATTAGAGGGGGCTAGGCAGGTTGCTACCGAGAAAGCAAGACAACCACTGCCGGTAGATAGAAGGCCGCCACCTTCAGGAGGGATCATAACGCAGCAGTCGGATGTCAACTTCAATGGATTGGTGAGTAAATTTGTACCGGTATTCGGAGAGTATCTTACATCGAGGATAGTGCAGCCAGAGGATGGCAGATTACCCTACCTCGAGGAAAATCCTCAGGACATTTTTGCGCTCCGTGAAAAGGCTGGTTTTACCAGATTTGATGGGCCAGAAAACCGACCCGCAAACGAGAGATGTCTGGGTGTGCCGGGGCAGTTACCATTAATTGTACAACTGCCACTCGACGGACCTTGGAGGAATATTCAGATAATTCAAAATGAAAAGTATGTTGTAATCTATGGCGAATATCATACATCTTCCCGAATTGTTAGGCTTAATGGTGACCATTTTGAACCAAGTTTCCCAAAATTTTTTGGTGACTCTATTGGTTACTGGGAGGGTGATACTCTAGTCGTTCACACCAAATCTTTTAGACAAGATCAGTCAAATAGGCGGTTAAGATCAAGTCAGTCGCTGGAAGTAGTCGAACGCTACACTCCCGTATCAGATAATGAAATGGTCCTAGAATTTGAAATATCCGATCCCGATATACTTTCGGAAAAAGTTAAATCTCGGATAACTCTCGAGAGAATGCCTGAGGGGCAGAGACTTTATGAGTCAGGATGTCATGAAGGCAATTATTCTCTTCCAAGCATACTTGCAGGTGCTCGCAGGCAGGAAATTGAAGCGAGTTTAACAAGATAAATTCAATAACCAAAAATTGTTAAGATTCAGAGTGTGAATAAGAAAAAAATAGAAAAGACACTTCCGCTTTCAGACTATGTGGTTTTAGATCTTACCATAGCTCGTGCAGGACCCACGGCAGTTCGTCTGCTCTCAGATTGGGGGGCTGATGTGATTCGTATCGAAGCCCCGGTTGAAGGTGATATTGCGGGAAGCCGTCAAGGCCCGGACTCTCAAAATCTTCACAGAAATAAGCGAAGTCTCTGTTTAAATCTTAAAACCAAAAAAGGTCTAGAGGTATTCATGGACCTGGTTAAAAAAGCTGATGTGGTAGTGGAAAACTTCCGTGTGGATGTAAAGAATCGATTGGGCATTGACTATGTGTCATGTAAAAAAATCAATCCTTCAATAATATATGGAAGTATTTCGGGTTTTGGGCAAGATGGTCCTTATTCAAAGCGCCCAGCAGTTGATCAAGTAATTCAAGGCATGAGTGGTTTGATGAAGATTACTGGTGAACCTGAGAGGGGGCCAATGCGGGCAGGTATTGCGATAAGCGATACTTCGGCGGGGATGTTTTTGGGTCAAGGNCTACTGCTAGCCCTACTGCATAGAGAAAAAACCGGGGAGGGTCAGTGGGTNCATACTTCNTTGCTAGAATCTATGCTTTGTAAGTTAGACTTTCANGCGGCGCGCTACACTATGCGTGGCGAAATACCGAAACANGAAGGNAACAATCATCCAACACTCTCACCTATGGGTGTTTTCAATACNANAGATGGTCAAGTTAATCTCGCAGCTAGCACAGANAAAATGTGGAGAGCCTTTTGTGAAGTTGTTGGGGTTGAGACATTAGCTAAAAATGAGGATTACTTTACAGTTGATGGCAGGTGGGAAAATAGGAAAGTTTTATGGGAAGAGGTAAATAGTATCACCTCCGAATTTTCCTCTAAGGAGCTAGTCGAAAAAATGAATTCGGTTGGTATTCCTTGCGGCCCTATAAATAATATCGGAGAGGCTTTTAATGATCATCATGTAAAGTCTCTTAAGATGACAAAAAGCGCAACTCATCCAGAACTAGGAGAACTTTCTCTTCTGAGATCACCCATAACGATGTCTAATGTTGAGCAAGAGTCCTATTTTGAAAAAGCTGGGCCAGAACTTGGAGCAGATTCACAGGAGATTCTTAGGGAATTGAATTACAGTGAAGATATTATCCAAAAATTGGAAATGGATGGCATTGTAAAAATTTCTGTTAAATAAACTAGATCAACTACTGGATGAAAAAATGATAATTGAGTCGCCAACACCAAAAATGTTAGCTGAAGTTAAAGATGGAGTCGCATGGATTACTTTCAATGCCCCAGAGAAACGAAATGCTATGTCGTTGGATATGTGGCAAGGTCTTGGTCAGATTATAGGGGAAATAGAGAAAGAAGAGTCGGTAAGAGTTTTAATACTTAAAGGTGCTGGAGATATTGCATTTGTTTCTGGTGCTGACATTTCCGAATTTGAAGAAAAGCGTTCGAATCAAAAAGACCGTGATGCCTATGAGGCGGCGTTCGATAATGCTCTTGATAAATTAGCAAATTTTTCTAGACCCGTTGTGGCAATGATTCGAGGTTACTGTATCGGAGGAGGACTCGCAATCGCCTTAAATACCGATATTCGCATTGCATCAAAGAATTCAAAATTTGGTATTCCAGCAGCGAAGCTTGGACTTGGTTATGGTTTTCAAGCCGTCAAAACGCTGGAGTCTATCGTGGGGCCTTCCAGCGCTAAAGACATTTTGTTTACTGCGCGTTTCTTGGAAGAGAGTGAAGCTTTAAGACTTGGGCTAATTAATTTTGTGGTCGATTCAGACGTATTGGAAACAACTGTCAGTGAATATGCAGATAGAATTGTAGCTAATGCTCCTTTAACTATTAGTGCGGTGAAAGCTACCGTCGGGGAAGTAGTTAAAGATCCGGGTCAGGAAAGTCCAGCACACATAAATAATATGGTAAACAATTGTTTCTTGAGTGAAGATTACAAAGAGGGAAGAAGTGCTTTTTTAGAAAAGCGTAAACCAAAGTTCACAGGTTCTTAAGCTCAAGGTTTGAAGTGCTTTCCTAAGACAAGGGTAAATAAGGTNGGCCTTAGGTTTCAAAAAACAGTTTTAATTTATTCATACCTTCGTTTATGTCTTCAACGTCAATGCCAGAGTAAGCAAATCGTAAATAATTGGCCGTTTCATTTTCAACTGCCCTGCCGAAATGCTTCCGGGTACAGAATGACACATTAGTCTCGACAAGGGCCTGTTCCATCAAGGTGTTAACGTCAGTAATATTCTTTCTAAGCATGACCTTGCTTACATTTGGGAATAAATAGAACGTGCTGTTCGGTGCTGTAACTGAAATACCGTCAATAGCATTTAAGCCATTTACCGTCGCGTCACGGCGTTTTCGCAGTTCTGAAAGTATACTATCGGGGCCAGTGGTGTCTCCTTCGATAGCCTCTATCATGCCTCGTTGGATAAAATGTGTGGTGCATGACTCGATATTGGTGTTGAATTTACTGATTATATCGATCGCGCTTTTAGGCCCTATCGCCGCGCCTAGCCTCCATCCTGTCATGGCAAATCGCTTCGAGCAGGTGTAGAGGATAACGGTACGCTCCTGCATGCCGGGTAGGCTCACTATCGAGCGAGGGCTGCCGCTATACTGTATTTCAAAATAAGCTTCATCACTTAATACCCATAGATCGTGTTTAATACAAAGCTCAGCCAACTCTTCCATCTCTTTATCGGAGGATTCCGCACTATTTGGATTCTGAAAATTGTTGTAAATGATCGCCTTGGTCTTCGGGCTTATCGAGGCCTTGATTGCCTCGAGATTAAGGTTAAAACCAGTTTCTGTCTCTACGTATCCATAAGGAACAGCAATTCCGCCTTGGTACTCGATTTGGGATTCGTAGATTGGATAGCCGGGGTTCGGGTATAGGACTTCATCGTTGGGATTCATTACGGTTGCAAGGAATTTACCTATAACTGGCTTCCCTCCAGGCTGGACGGAAACATTCTCCGCTGTATATTCGAGGCCTCTTTTTGATCCAACATCTCTGGCCAATGCATCCCGCAATTCCGGTATTCCTGCGCCTGGGCAATAGCCGGTATAGCCATCACCGATTGCTTTCTGCATGGCTTCCACGATGCTCGGTGGAGTTGGCAGATTAATATCGCCCAAATGGAATGGATAGATTTTGTTGCCCTTTGCTCCCCATGCGGCAGCTGCCGCAGACACTGCAAATGCCGTTTCCGTACCCAAATAATCTAATTGTTTTGCGAGCTCCAAAATATTTCCTTAATTAACTTCAAAAACTATAGTTTATCCCTAAAAAGCCCGCCCGTGGAGCGGCTGCTCCCAAGAATATGGGCACTTCAAGATCCTCAATAATAGGCACCTCGAGCTCGTTTGGCTCNTCGCCNANNAGTCCAAATGTTTCGAANTCTCTGTCGAAGAGATTCTGAATGCTTGCATANACATCGAGGTCTTCGGTAATTTCATAGCGCAAGCGAAGATTTGCCACTGTGTAGCCATCAATTTCGTTCATTTGGTTTGACTCATCACCTCGAAGGAACTGGCTGCTATTCCTAGAGACGTCAAAACCAATCTGCAAACCCTTAGAGAGCTCATAGTTGCCTAAAAACTTGAATTGGTGTTCAGGAATTCCGGGAATTTTATCACCCTTTTTTACTCCAATTTCACCGTCATCGTCCGCAAAGTCATGGTTGGGACTTAAGGCGCTAAAGTTATCTTCAAAGCTTGCTTGGATATTGCTATAAGAAAGCATCCAATTGAAACGATCAATTTCACCACTAATTGAACTTTCAAATCCTTTTCTTAGTGTCTTATCAACGTTAGCGAAAAGTCCNGTAGAACGACCAGTTGTTTGNAATAAAATGTCATCATGATTTGTAGTATGGAAGACACTGATTGAGTACTGCAGGTTATTAAGTTGGCCCCTGCTTCCTAATTCAAAACTCTTGGCTACAACATCCTCTAGCGGTGGATCGGCAAGAAAGGCATTTGGGAGCCTGCATTCAAAATCCACGTCGTCAGGGTCGTCCCCTTCCGCTAGCGCATACTGAACTGCTAGATCAAAAACGCCCTCGTTACAGGCTAACTCAATGGGCGTCGGTGCCCTAGATGATTCCGAGTATGAACCATAAAAATTATGATTTTCGTTAACTTGCCAGGTTAGTCCTAGGGATGGATTGACTCGTGAAAACGTATGGTTCCCATTCAGCTCCGGCCGTTCTCCNGANTTGTCTCTCAAATCAACCTCAGTTTTATTCCCTCTCGCTGATANGGTTAGCGAAAGTGTGTCAGTTAAATCTAAGACATTTGCGAAATAAATACTGAACGACTCTGTTTGGGTGGAGATTAGAGTTGCCGCCTCGTCTACAAATGTGCCAGTCCCGAGTCCCGTCGTAAGTCGGGTCAATGGATTTATGGTCGCAAGTTCAAGGACTGAATCAAACTTTGATTCTCCATTAAAGTATGAGCCGCCGACGATAAGTTGATTGGACATTCCTGCAAACTCGTCGAGTACGGTAACTTGAAAATCTGCGCCAGTACTTTTTTGATTGCGNTTACTTAAGTTATTGATAGCATCGTCCGAAAGGATTCCAGNCCCAGAAAGCTCGTCCTCGTCGAATAGCTCTATGTTAAAGGATTCATCAGAGTCTAAAGTTTGTGCGGTACTATTCAAGAAATTTTCAAGAAGANCACTGTTACTGAACTGAGATTCGCAGACATCGTCATCATCTAAGCCGATTTCCTCGAGATCATCCTCNTCAAGTCCTTCAATCANATACTCTGAACCGTTAAACGAACAAATACCGAACTCGGAGCCGTCTCCATTAAAAGCATCGGTAGAGTTCTCTCTATAAAAAACATTGCCACTAAAACTTACTTTAGAATTATATTGATGCGAAAAATCCAAGCTGAGCATATCCATATCATTTTCAGTGATATCCGGCCCTGTAAAGATGGCCTTTCGGCGGAGGTTTAAAAGCTCAACGGGAGAGGCACCATTTCCTGTCAGCTCAGACTCTCCATGCTGAAAATTCACATTTACTTCAGTCTCCTCCTGACGCCAGCCAACGGTTCCGTANAAATTAATAGCATCTGAGTTGGAATAATCACGCCAGCCATCTTCGTCAAAATGTTCTACGTTTGCATAGAACGCGAACTCTCCATTNTTACCTCCTATCTCAAAATTGGAAACAGTTCTTCCAAANGAGCCGGCGCTTATTTCGACATTCGCGCCCTCAAAGTTAAAACCGTCTTTCATATCTATCACCAATGCGCCGCCCAAACTATTCAATCCATAGAGAGGATTTGTACCCCCACCCAAAGATAAATTTTGGATTGCAGATTGAGGCAACAGNTCCCAGTTAACTGTGTCTCCGAGGGGTTCGTTAATGCGTACACCATTTTGATAGACAGCGAGACCTTGTGCTAACCCCAGAAGTGGAGACGCCGTGAATCCACGATATTGGATATCAGGCTGCATGGGGTTATTTTGGGCATCGTTTGCTGAAACGCTGGAAAAGTTCTGACGGAGAAAATCCGCTACATTTAAAATAGATGCATTATCTAAGTCATCTGCAGTAGCGGTTTGGATTGGGTATGCTAACTTTGCTGCNTCGATGCTTGAACCGGCAGGAACGACACCGATTACCGTTATTTCTTCGAGTCGCTGAGCTTCAGAGGCCAGAGAAATTGAGACGAGACTCACGNCAAGACTTAATTTTTTAANGTTCTTATTTCTGCACATGGTNTTAAAAANTCTGGATTGTATAAGGCTNTGGTTCGATAAATAAAAGCCTGAGAGTATANCAGAGGGTCANAAAATTAGAAGAATCACAACGATTCACCTTTAANGGACAACTTTTGACTTTGACGTAGCCTCAGTTGCTGGGTAGATTAGCCAACTCTACGCAAATCATAGGTAAGCATGGAGTCTATATGGCGACGATTTTAGTAACAGGAGCGAACAGAGGAATTGGATTAGAATTTGTTAAACAATATTTGGAGAAGGGAGATAGTGTCATCGCGACCTATAGGGAAGAAGAAAGCTCGAAGGAATTAATTAACCTCAGTCAGGAAAAATCAGATTTAAAAATATTAAAACTTGATGTCGCGTCTGATGGATCGATGAAGGATTTTTGTAAACACTTAGGTGACGAACCGATTGACATCTTCATCAATAATGCGGGTGTATATGGTCCTAGAGATTCAAATTTCGGTAAGGTAGATGAGGAAAACTGGCTACCAGTGCTTCGGATAAATGCTGTAGCCCCGCTATTACTTACACAGCTCTTAATTGAAAATTTACGCCGAGGAAAGTCAAAAAAACTGCTCTATGTCACATCAAAAATGGGATCCATCGATGATAACAAAGGAGGTGGATCCTACGTGTATCGGAGCTCTAAAACAGCACTGAACTCAGTGGTGAAGAGTATATCTGTGGATTTGCAGTCAGAGGCAATGGCTGTTGCGGTCCTCCATCCTGGCTGGGTGCGAACCGATATGGGCGGGCCAAACGGGTTAATTGATACTGAGACTAGCGTGTCTGGCATGGTCCAAGTCATAGAGAATTTGTGCTTGGAGACTTCCGGAGCATTCTTCAATTATGATGGTAATGTGATCCCCTGGTAGAGGTTTAAGCGTTTCTAATTCATGCCCCTAATCTCAACGATTAAAAATTTGCACGTTGTCACATTCTTGATGGTTACCTTATTCAGCTCTCAAGCATTAGGTCATGGTGGAGTNGCTTTTCAAGAAGACCAATGCGTAATCACGGTAGACTTTATGCAAGCCCATTTCACGGTCTTCCAACCGGAAACGCGGGAGAGCGAGGAATTTTGTGAGGACATACCTGATGTAACCCAATCAATCTTTGTTATGGAATATCTTCACGAGTCGCTCAGAAAAATGGATGTTGATTTCAGAATAATTAGGGATGTGAATAACATAGGTCGTTTNGCNGGTTGGAGCGATGTGCAGNCNATTNCTGATATAGAGTCAGCGACTGTTTATTATCAAGACGCGTCTATCGAAGATAGCGGTTATTATCGCGCTAGTTATGAATTCGAAGAAGGAGGTACTTACATCGGCATTGTTACAGCGCAGCTTCCAAGCGAAGAGGTCAGNCACAACGCTGTATTTTATTTTCAAGTAGGTGGTCCGGACTGGGGAACCATCCCTTTCTTTATTTTACTACTCTTACTGTGTCAGGGGTGTTATTGGTACTACAACGGAGGTTATGAGCGCTATCGTGAAAGGAGAGAATATTCTTGAAAGCGTTAACGTGAAGAGCCTTAACATCGTGAACTCTTATTGGCTCCGTCAATCTTTCTTGAGCAGTTAAATAAATTGAAGATTCGAGCACGGACCCCTCGTGCCGATAAATCTGAAGAGATAAGCGATTTTTGTCGTTAATTTTCCTCGAGGTTTTTATGAGTTCCAAGATTCTTAGGTTAAATAAAGCGGGTACTCCGGTTAGCTGGTTGACTCGAGAAGAAACGGCGACACTTTTGGTTAAAAATCTAGTTATCTGGTCGATGGGAAATACTGTAATGGAGATTAGGGGCGGTGTTAACCGTCAGGGGGAACAGTCAATTTTAAGGTTACCTAGTATCGTTGCATGTGATGGTAAAGTGCATAATGAATCCTTCGACCCACCACTTGAAAATAAATTCCTTTTTCGCCGTGATCAAAACATGTGTTTGTACTGCGGAGGAAAGTTTGGGGTCCATCAGCTTTCTCGGGATCATGTGAAGCCTCTCTCCAAGGGTGGGAAAGACATTTGGACTAATGTCGTGACTTCTTGCCGTCGATGCAATAACAGGAAGGCGGACCGGGTTCCTGAGGATGCTCACATGAAATTATTAGCGATTCCGTTTGTCCCTAATCAGTATGAATTTCTCTACTTATGCAACCACAACGTGCTTGCAGATCAAATGGAGTTTCTCAGTGTTAAGTTTTCAGCCAACATTTCATTCTCCTAAGGACTTTGATGTAAACACGACTGACACTGTCCACCTTCATCCCGATTAAGTTACGCTTAAATATGCTACGCTTCTCCGGATCGAGATACTTCAGAAAAACCCATGATGAAATCGCAGCAAAATCACTCACTTGGTTTTACATTGTCCTTAATTACTGCTTTTATGTGGGGAGTCCTACCTATCGCTTTGAAGGAGTTGTTGACGGGTATGGACGCATCGACCATCGTTTGGTATCGGTTCTTATTTGCAGCGTTTTTTGTTTTGGTATGGCTTAACTATCGAGAACGACTCCCTAAGCTGGGACCTACAAACATACTGACAAGAGTAATCATAATTATCTCAGCGGCCGGTTTATGTGCGAACTACGTTTTTTTCTCATTCTCGCTCAACTACCTCAATGCTGAGACAAGTGAAGCTGTTATACAGCTGACCACTCTTTTCTTGATTTTGGGAGGTGTCGTTTTTTATAAGGAGCAGTTTTCAGGTGTGCAAAAAATTGGAACGCTCTTTATAGTAGCGGGACTTTTGTTATTTTTTAACGACCGTTTAGGTGAGTTCAAGAATTTGGGTAGCCAACAGACATTTGGTGTATTCATTGTTTTTCTTTCGGCGATCACGTGGACAGTCTACTCTTTACTTCAGAAAAAGTTGCTGCGTGAATTTACATCCTCTCAGCTCTTGTTCATGATGTATGGGTTCTCTGCCTTAGTATTGTTCCCGTTTGTATCTCCGAATGCTTTACTTAAATTGGATGGATTTCAGATATTTCTTTTGAGTTTCTGCTGCCTTAATACTGTCGTTGCATACGGTTGTTTTACCGAGGCTCTTAATTGCTGGGACGCGTCAAAAGTGAGCGCTGTGCTCGCATTAGCACCTTTGTTTACAATAATCGGACTCAAATTTATTGTTCTTATCGAGCCAAACTACGCTTACTCAGACAGATTAGGTGCACTCTCATTGATCGGCGCCATGTTACTTGTTTTGGGATCTGTATTAACGGCATTGATGCCAATCTTTTCTCGATATCTTGAAAAAAATAGTTCAGATTCAGCATCGTTGGGCGGTTCCTGAAAGTGCTTAATTGATAACGATAGCTTCTAGTAGTATTGACACACCTATCCCAATACGAAAGACTTCCCTTTCCGGGGGGATTTAGAAAACGAGATTTTCATCTTTCAACAGTAATAAGGATACCTGCATGATTCACCCCAAATACATCAAGCTATTTACCCTTTGCGTTTTTGTCCTATTTCAGCTCGATTCTAACGCTGAAGTATCGCGAATAGAGATCCTTCAACGCGAGCTGATTAGTGCTGAGGGAATGAATTATTCTTATGACAAAATTGAAGGTATTGTGTACTTATCTTTAGATCCTAAAGATCCAAAAAATGCAGCGATTACTGATATCGAATTTGCCCCTCTTAATGACAACGGACGAGTCGAGTATGCGGCTGATTTTAAATTGGTGATTCCTTCAGACAACATCGCCAACAATGGCATGCTTTACATGGTTAATAACAGAGGGAGAGGAGCTACTCCGCCGGAAAGTTCCCTGAGTGATCCGCTTTCGGAGCTTGGTTTTACTTATTTGCTAACCGGATGGATTAATGAGATCGAAGAACAACCAGGAAGATTACGATTGCATGCTCCTATTGTGGGTTCTGAACGGGAGCCAATTACAGGAGAGGTAAGATACGAAGTTAGTGTTTCTCGAGCATCAAATGACATTAGCATTGCTGGCGGAGGCCATCTAGCTTATGAACCAACTGATTCAGGTTTAAGGCAGGCGCGGCTGAGCAGACGAGATTATCTAGAGGATCCTAGAATTCCAATTGAGAGGTCTCAGTTTGAATTGACAGTTAATGACTCACCTAATAGCAACCAGAAAAAAATTCAGTTGAACGTTAATAGCGGTCTAAAGCCAGGCGTTATTTATGAGCTTATATACGAAGCAAAAAATCCAGTGTTGGCTGGATCTGGAATGGCAGCTATACGCGACCTAGTTTCTCTTATTCGATTTCAGGGAGAGGAGGCTGAACAATTGAGCGGATTAGGGCTGCCTGATATTCAGCACACCGTTGCTTACGGTTTTTCTCAAAGTGGGCGATTGCTGCGACAGTATGTGTATGATGGATTTAATCAAGATCTTGAAGGCAGGAAAGTTTTTGATGGTGTCGTACCCTTCATAGCTGGCGGTGGTTACGGAATGTTTAATAACCGTTTCGCTATGCCGACTCGGACGAATGGACATCACTCGAATTACCTTTTTCCAAATGATCTTTTTCCATTTACGTACGGTGAGAGTATAGATCCATTTACGGGTCTTTCAGATGGAATCCTTAAAAAGGCTATAAACACTAATACAGCTCCAAAAATAATGCACATTCAAACTTCAAATGAATATTGGATAAGAGCTGGATCGCTTCCACACACTAATCCTGAAGGCACGAGGGATGCTTTAGTGCCACCTTCCGTTAGATTTTACACTATTGGGGGATCTCAGCATGGATCAGGAAATGGGCTACCACGGGAAGCAACTAACGGCCAGCTTCCGCCCAATCCGAGCATGTGGAATCCTATTGGTATGTCTTTGGTTACTCGCATGTATGATTGGGTAGCTGAGGATAAAGAGCCGCCCCATTCTCGCTACCCCCTTATCGAAGATGGGTCCTTAGTTCAGTCACATATCGGGGGAAGCATTAACGAGGCAGCATGGAATGAAATCAGTTTTGTTAATCACCCTTCTGAGATGTATAAACCGACACATAATTATTATGGTGATAGGTGGGCTAGCGAGAGAGTAATCGATGAACATCCTACCTTCTCAGATCATTACTACAATACATTAGTGCCGGCTGTTGATGCTAATAACAATGATTTAAGCCACAGTACAATACTGCCACCAGCCGCATCAGTTCCACTTGCAACATTTACATCGTGGAATCTGAGAGCACCTCAGACTGGAGGAGAAAGAGCCCTGGCGAGATTATCGGGGGGTTACATTCCTTTNGCTAAAGATGATGAAATTGCAAATGCGAATAGGGATAAACGTGACTCGATTGCTAGTTTGTACAATTCTTTTGAGGATTATCTACAAAAGTACGAATTTGCCACCGATACTCTGATTAAAGATGGATATCTTCTCCCAGGATTCAAGCCAGCTTATATGAAAATCGCGCAAGCTATGAAAACCATGTTCGAGTAAAGGTAGAAATTTTGACAATTTTCAAAAAACAGAGACCTTAATCATCTCCGGCGGATTTAAACTCAATTGGTGAGAGTCTTGGCAGCGAGCATTGGTGTGGTGTGGGATCATAGCTAACGTTTTTCGGATCAAATCCCCCTTTTAAGTTTAGAAAACTTGTTGAAGAATTCTCGCCAAGGCAAACTATTTGAGAAGAATTATTGCCTTCGGCGNTCAATCCTCCCCAAACGACATTAGGTGTATTTACTTGGGCGATTTCATGCCATGCCATAAGAAGTCTGTGTCTTGGCGACGTGCCGCCCCCGCGGAACTCATTGTCATGTATGTAAATTCGTTCCGGGTAAGGATCATAATTTGGGTCTTCAATGGTTCGGCCGCCAAGCGTGTAGCTGTAGATCATGAGGTTTACATTACCGTTGTCCCAAAATTGGTTATCGAACACCTCAATATTGTCATTGGCTAATATCAGCAAACCTGTGCCAGGAGGAACATTACCTACGATTGCACCCTCCGGCGCAAAATTTTCGGTATTGTTACGATAGATCTCATTATTAAATACTCTGGTCGACTGACCACCTTGTACCTCTAAATTCGGCAGGTCAAAAACAAGAATCCCCCCAGTATTATTTGTAGCAACATTTTCATAAACATCAGCGTAGGTTGAATTTTCTATTTCAATGCCAGCGACGTTGTACTCTGCGCGAGAATTACGAACGATAATTTGGCTGGATTGNCCTACGTAGATTCCTGCATCCGCCGCACCAATTGCCACTGAACCATCGATGAGGATATTTCGCGACTGAACTGGATAAATACCGTAAGCACCGTTCTCTGGATCTGGCCCATTAGTCCACTCAGTTCGGACTCTACGGATAGTAACATTGGTGCTCTCATTAATTTTAAGCGCGTCTCCAATAGTATCCTCTATCGCAAGGTCCTCTATGACAAAATCATTGGCCGTTACTAATAAACCTTCAGCACCCTGCACTTGATTAGCAAAGGATAAAACTGATTGATTCATGCCTGCGCCACGTATCGTTANACCAGGAACATTTAAGGACAAGCTCCTCGTAAAANTATGAGTTCCAGCGGGCACATCTATTATAGTTCCTGGCTCAGCCTCAATTAACTGGAGCTGAAATGACTCTTCAAAACTTAAGTCANGAGGGAGTGGCTGTGCATCTTCAGATTGATTGCAACCTATTAAAAGTAAACAGAGGATTGAGAAAAAAAAAGTTCTTCTTGTATTATTCATAAGTCTTATGGGCCAATTCTAGAAAATTAAAATTAAAAACTGTTCGCTAAATCTCAATTAATAGTTAAACACACTGAGATTATCTGTCTACTACCTCAAACATCCAAGTATCGCCTCGCGCGACAGTATCTTGTGTGCCCAGACCTTGTGTGCCGCCAAAGTATTTTCTGCCAAGCTCTTGAAGAACGGGGACAATCTCAGGGCCTTCCATAATTCGTTTGAGCCGCTGTTCGTGAAGAGCATCATCGATACGCAGAATAATTCGATCATCTTCGCTAAGATAGTGTGGCCACTGTTTCCAGATGCTTCCATAACCCGTATTCATATAGCCACTGACGATAAATAACCGACTATCGTGCACAGCAAGCCAGACGGTTCTTGATCTTGCTGGAGTAAGCGTCTGGAATTCAACTAGATCTCGGTCCTTGAGATAACTCCAGTCTTCGGGAGCACTCTCTAACACACCGCTTGTGAATGGTCCTCCGGTAAAAATAGCGAGCGGCCCATCCGTAAATCGCGTTCCAAAAAAAAATAGAGCGACTGCTGTTAAAATGCTTAGAAAACCTATTCCTAAACCTTTCATCAATTTTCTCACAATAATTTCCTAAAATTCTCTAAATGGTGATCCAGTATGATCTTTTAGGCGTTNAANAGGACAGTAGCGTCTAATGCATGACGTGCTATCCTCGACGCTACACTTTCAATGCCCTTTGAACATTCCTGCGCTCGCAACCCATAGTGGGAATGTTCATTTTTTTTAAATTCCTAATCTATTTTTTAGGGTACACTCTCCNTGTTACGCAGTAAATACTGAGGGAGAGTTAAGTGAAGCTTTCGTTGGTTTATAAATTTTCCATTCCCCTAACAGGCCTAATAATTCTTATATATNTGATACAGCTTGTCGCTTCCGAACGGGTCGAAGTTGTTAAGCTGCACACTACTGATTATGAAGGGGAAGAAATAATTACCAGACTTTGGGTGGTTGATTACGGCGGATACCAATATTTAAGAGTAGGGGCGGACGGCTCAGGGTGGTTTGATCGTTTACAAGCAGCCGAAATGGTNGACATTACAAGGAATGATCGACGATATAGCTATTCTTGGACAACAAGACAGAGTAAAAGCGCGCAAATCAACGAATTAATGCGTGAAAAATATGGGTGGGGAGACTCATTCATAGGACACTTAACAGGCGGNAGGGATGGTTCAATCCCCATAGANCTTAGATTGGCCCAATGANAATTGATATATCGTTGAGGNTAAAANTTCTAAGTAACTANATNNTACGTGTTANAANATTGATAGCNGNACGTTCGCTNTGTTAGANANCTTTAAAAAGGAGGTGAAAATGAAAAATATAATATTGACATCACTACTTACCCTTTTCATGTCTTCTGTTGAAGCAAATGTCAGACTGTATGTCTTTGATTGCGGCCACATTTATCGCGATGACATAAGCGATTTCGGGTTATCAAATGAGGAAACCGATGTTAGAGAGCTTTTCGTGGCCTGTTATCTTATAGATCATCCAAACGGAAAAATGATTTGGGATGCAGGTCTGCCACTGGATTTGGTTGGCCCAAGACAAGCGGGTGCGAATAATTGGTACGATCGATCAATAATTGACCAGCTTGGTGATATCGGTGTTGAACCAAGGGATATTGATTTTGCAGCATACTCACATTTTCATTACGATCATGTAGGTGCAGCCAACGCTTTCAGTGATGCCACTCTGTTGATACAGGAGTCAGAGTATTATGCTGCCTTTCATGATGCGGTAAACAATCCTATTTTTCGGCCACCTTTATATACGGAGCTTGCAGAATCAACCAAATTATTATTACAAGGAGATCATGATGTTTTTGGCGATGGCAGCGTCGTGATACTTTCCGCTCCTGGACACACTCCCGGACACCAAGCCCTGAAGCTGGAGTTAGAGAACTATGGTCCGCTCATTCTCTCTGGCGACCTCTATCATTTTGAAGCAAGTCGTATGTTGAGAAGGACGCCAGTTTTCAATACCGACGCCGCAGAGACGTTGCGGTCAATGAATAAGATAGAGGTAATTCGGCAAGAGAGCGGTGCTACATTTTGGATCCAGCACAATTTAGAGTTGGCAAATTCATTGAACCTATCGCCTTACTATTACGATTAGCGTTCGACTGTCTTTACATTAGTCCCGAAATCGCTCTGACTCTGTGGCTTTCGCTATCAGTGACATACACAATTCCCTCATGGACGCATACTCCATGAGGGCGGTCAGTCTCACAGTTAAGCGGATTGCCATCAGAACCATTTCCACGTTCACCATTGCCAAGAACAGTATCAATTATTCCAGTAGAGAGAGCCAAGCGTCTGATAACGTGGTTTTCCGTATCAACAATATATAACGAGTGGTCTTGTCTTGAATAGGCAATGCCCTTGGGTCCGTTAAATGTGCAATCAATCGCCGGTCCTCCGTCTCCTGTATAGCCCTGTTCTCCAGTGCCCGCTATCCTCTGCAGTCGGTTTCCTTTGATATCGATCTGATAAATGGCGTTTCCTTCTCTAAGCACTAAGTAGGCATTTCCGTCTGGATCGGTGTCGATAGATCTGGGACCCAATAGTGGTGTGCCTTCTAGGGGAGCATTATCCGGCGTTTGAGTTCTCTCGCCTGTGCCAGACAATGTCCGGATGAAGCCGGACTCTCTGTCTACTATTCGAAGACGATGATTGCCAATATCGCAAATCAAGAGATTACCATCGGAGTCAAATGCTATGCTGTGAGGCCGGTTAAGTTGGGCGAGTACAGCGGGTCGCCCGTCCCCGCTGTCACCAGGTTCTCCGTTACCTGCAAGAGTTGTAACCAATCCTGTTCTAGCCGCGATCCGGCGAACGCTGTGGGAGTCCCGCTCTACTATGTAAAGGTTGCCTTGTTCGTCCCAGCGAATCTCATGCGGAGCGTTAAAAGATGTTTGTAAAGGATTTCGTGATTCCGAGGAAAATCCTTTTTCCCCATTTCCTGCAATCGTGGTGAGTCGGTTAGTTGTCAGGTTCAATTTACGGGTACGCCCAGTATCAACTTCACAGAAGTATAAACTATCGCCAGGCCCCACCACGACACCGTAGGGATTATTAACAGGCGTTTCGGTTGCTATAAGTCCATCGCGGCCTTCAAATTCGTAGCCGGCAACTCCTGTTCCCGCGACAGTTTGAACCTGCCAGTTCTGCTGAGCAATACTCAGGCGAGGAACGTAAAATGCTGTGCCAGTCAGCGCAACTTGTTTCAAGAATAATCGGCGAGTAGGACTTATCATATGAATACCTTTTATTTTTCTATTATAGTTTTCAGAGCTGACTGGTCTTTTGAGCTTTGTCCGAAACCGCATCTTTTTTGGATTTTTACCCCGATGAAGCCAAAAATTCAACCGAAAACGCTTTTTGGATGTTAAAGGCTCTTGAGTTTTTCTTTTCTCCCTCATACTCTCGTGCTAACTATTTTGTTATTTTGAGATGAAGCCCTGTAAACTACCGAATCTAATCTGAGCCCGTGTGACCTTGAAGCGGCAACGATTTAAAATCACAAAGGAGAAATTGTATGTGTGATAGAGATACTCAAAAAGATGTTGAGGAATATTTGCGCCGCCATCCCGAAATGAGTCGTCGGGATTTCACAAAATTGGCAACAGGTGCAGGTTTAGCGATGATGATGCCTCCGATGGCAAACGCCCAGTCTGTATCAGAGAGAGATGTGGAGATTAGGACTCCGGATGGTGTCGCTGATTGTTACTTTGTCTATCCCTCTGCGGGCGCCCATGCGGCTGTATTGGTTTGGCCTGATATTTTGGCACTAAGACCTGCCTTCCGGGAGATGGGCAAACGCTTGGCNCGTTCGGGGTATGCNGTTCTCACCGTTAANCCATTCTATCGNGACGCTCACGCACCGGTGGTCGGCTTCGGCGCAAGCTTCGGACAACCGGAAACTCGAGAAATTGTCCTTCCTATGGCCAGGAACTTAAACGCTGATACTCACTTTTCAGACGCAAGAGCTTTTATCGACTGGATCGACCGTCAGCCCGAAGTAGATACATCAAAAGGGATAGGTACCACAGGTTACTGCATGGGAGGACCGATGGTTATGCGAACCGTAGCCGCAGTTCCAGAGAGAATGGCTGCTGGAGCAACTTTTCACGGGGGGGGTCTCGCTACTGAAAACGCAGATAGTCCTCACTTGTTGATTCCTGATACCCNAGCACAGATGCTGCATTGTGTAGCTCAAAATGATGACGATAACGATCCAGAAGCTAAAGAAACTTTAAGATCAACATACGCTGACGCTGGCATCTCTGCTGAAATTGAGGTTTATGAGGATGCCNTGCACGGTTGGTGTGCNATCGATTCGCAGGTGTATCATCAAGCTCAAGCGGAGCGAGCTTGGAGCAGGCTNTTAAATCTNTTTGATCGCGCGCTGGCNTGATAANAGCCCCAAAGAGGCTCTGGCCAATACCAGAGCCTCTTTCTCTAAATCACTTAGTGTTTATTTTATTTGTCCAGAAGATGTCAATGTTGCCGAAACTGTTATCTTCCCTGGATGAAAACCAAGAAATGGTATTTGTTCCGGGAGGCAGAGCTGGACACATGTCAGCCGCGGCTGTGTTAACTTGCGGACCTAAGTTGTAAGCGGTATCCCAAGCGTTTTCGCCCTGTTGCATTGATCCATAGATATCCATTCCCCCAAAACCACCGGGTCTGTTCGACGTGAAGTACACTGTTCCGTCAGAGTCTTGAGTGAAATGAAATTCTTCGGCAGCGGTATTGATGTTAGGCCCTTGGTTAACGGGTTCTAGCCAGTCACCATTGTCATCCTGCTTTGAACAATAAATATCNGATCCACCAAAACCACCGGCCCTGCGAGAGGCAAAGCAAAGTGTCTCGCCGTCTTGCAGGATGGCTGGACAGTGCTCATTACCTTCGTTTGTGCTAATCGGGAAAGGTATTATCTCTGGCTCTGACCAAACACCGTCTATCTTGTGCGTCACAAAAAGATCAGTTGCATTATTTGGGTTTGAGGTAGCCAGTCTGTCAGATTTAAAATAGATAGTATTTCCATCAGCCGTGATCCAGGGCTCCCGATCATCCCCAAGCCTCAAAGGGTCAACGTCAGTCGCGGGAGCAGCATTGACGGGAAAGCCCATATTCAATGGTTGATTCCAACTACCCGTCTCAGAGTTGAATGTAGCAATGTATAAATCTTTTGGATCTCCAGGTGCNACGGCCATATCCTGTCTTGCGCTGCAGTACACCATAGTGCCATCAGCAGCGAAAGATAATTCGCCCTCTGCCCACATTGTGTTAATNGGCGCTCCAAAATTATGCACAGCCAAATCCACCCAGCTGCGTTCTTGCGCNTGCAAACAACAAACGAATCCAACAGCACTAGTCAGACCCAAGGTAAATTGTGAGATTACTCTCTTANATATCATAATAAACCTCTATAACTCGGTAAATTTCTACGATCTAGATGTAATTTGAAAAGTCCACCATCGATCGGGACGTTTTGAGTCGGGATCCGGTGCTGGGTTGTCTAAAGATTGATAGACCTGCAGTTTTTGNACTCTCGCGCTCCAAGCTTTATCCATCGTCGCAGGGTCGGTGATTCGATTCACATGTACAGGATAAGTGATGCCGTTTAATCGCATTACTCCGACTTCATTTGTCTCTACTTTGCTAGCCCAATATTTAGTATCACAAAAAGAGCAGCTCAGATACATTTCTCCCTCGGGGGTTGCCATGCAATTTAAATTAATCGAATGGGGGCGAATGCCTGCGTAAATTTGCAGTTGACATAAGGGGACATCATTAGCGAAGGACCAGTCTGAAACCGGAGCGTCACTACTTTCACCAAATAGAAATCCACCTGGAGTTCTTTCGCACGGGCAAACGGTAGAAAAGATCAAAAAGCCAATGATGCCGACGGCCAATATAGCGGCAACTGATCCGCCGATCAGTATCTTTGTTCTAGATTGATTTATAGCAGCAATTTCTTCTGACATATTGTCACCTCTCTTGTGGTTGCGTTATATCCTTCGGGTAAGTTGAAAATCGAGCACCATCTTCTCTGTAAGAGAATGACCAAACCCCGGTTTGGTTGGAGCAACAACATAACCATTCTCAACTTGACATGACATCGCGTCTAAAATAGCCGAACCTTCAGGAAAACTCTCTGCCATGGTACAGCTCGGAGAGGTTAAAGCAATAGGGAACCCCCAAGAGCTTGCACCTCTATGTGGNATTAATTCAAGGCCTGCATCTTCNACGATCGCCGATATCCTNCGCCCTGCTGTNGTTCCGCCGCACCATGTGATATCAGGTTGCAAAATATCCGCAGAACCGAGACCGACTAAAACCTTGAATCCATGTTCGGTATATTCGTGTTCGCCGCAGGCGATTCTTGTCAAACCATCGCCTTTGAAGCCAACTTTCTTCCTCAGCTCCGCATATCCGAACACATTGTCGGGAGAGAGGAGTTCCTCCATGAAGTAGAGATTAGCCTCTCGCAGTCGTTCACAAAAAGGAATGGCCCACTCGACTGTCCCATCCCGTGAAACGCAGTCTGTCATNAGTCTTACATCGGGACCGAGTTGGTCTCTGGCCTCCAATACCGAAGTTACGAACCGATCTAATGCGTCTTTCGGCGTTCTTGGTCCCCCATAGGTCGTTCTCTTAAAATTTTTTACCCCACGCCGCTGAGCCTCCAAAAAATCGCCGTTGGTTTGGTAAATTTCAATACGATCCCGTTCGGAGNCACCTAAAAGCTCGTATACTGGTTTGTCTGCGTATNTCCCAGCGATATCCCACAGCGCGTTGTCTACTGAACTTAAGGCCATTGCAAAAATACCCCGGCGTCCGTAAAAAACACTGGATGTATACATCTGATCCCAGAGTTGTTCGACGTTTAACGGGTTCGTGTTAATTAAAAAGTGCTTGAGATGGCCATTAATAATTTCCACAGCCGCGCTGCCACCAGCTCCCATTCCAAAACCTGTTATGCCCTCATTTGTTTTAATAATTGTAATTATGGCTGACGGTAGTTGCTCAAAAGGACCTCCAAACCGCCAACGAGCAGGATCATCCTCATTTGAAAAATTTGGAGAATCGAGCAGGCCCTCAGAACGTTCATTTATGTAAATCGGATAGGCATCCACAGAACGCACTTTCAGGTTAATACTCTGTCCAAGTATGGGCAGAGGGTTTANGAATGCTGAACCTGCAAGCGTGAGATATGAGGCAGCATTTTTGAGAAATTGTCGACGACTTNGAGGTTTCGTTTTTNTTATATTCATTCAATTAGCTGTGCTTANAGTTCCGCTAAAGCTCTCAAAACAATCCTCTAATTGCAAGTAAATCTATGGNCTAAGATGGAGAAATCTGAGACGNGCTAACTCAGTTGGGAATTTCCGCCTCCAACGAAAATAGCTGCCTTAGTATTCTCTTCCATTGGATGTACTGTTCTTCCATCGTCCCACTTAACCCATGGACGCTTTTATTGAGCTCTAATATTGCCGGTCCCACCTCATTATTGAACCCTGCGGATATTTCGCGATACTCCAGTTCGAAGATCTTGCTCCATCGATAACGGTCGTATCGTTGAGTCAGGGTAAGGTAACTACCCGATTGTCCATAGTTCTGAAAGTCATACTGTTCCTTAGCAGCCTTTGTATCTTCATTGATTTGGTCAAAAGAGTATTTTCGCCAGACTGCGTACGACGGTCGCATCTGCTCGTAAAGGGATCTGTAGTATTCATCTACTGTATCAATAAACAAATGATGTCGTGTTTGCATGTCCTCTACACGCTTCAGCATAGGGTCATCTTTGGCGGGTAGTGAAACAACAGTCAGTAAATTACTGCTGTCTTGACGTAAGTTATCATCAAAAGATTCGGGCGCTAAATCTCTTGCATAAATCATTTCAGATACACGTTTCAAATCCACCAACTCTTGTTCCGTGAGAGCTGAACGAAACTTGACTAGTGAATTACTGATCGCGTTGTAAATGTCTTGAAATGGCTCTACAAACTCTTCGGGATCAAAGGGTTGTCCAGGAGTGATCCTAACTCTGTCAGGAAAATCATCTTCAGACGCCAAGTCCAAATATTCCTGATCAAGCCAGACGCGTCCGGTGCTATCTATAGCCTCAATATGAACTAAAATGCGCTTCCCATTTGAAGCTTTGACTTTTGCTTTAACTTGCAGATCTACTGAGGGGTCGTTCTCGGGAAGGACTCTAACGGCTCCCCACTGATTAGAACGCAAGAGTGTTTCCTTCATCAAGTAAGGCAGATAGTGGGCCTCATTTTCTCTAATTTCACTAAAAATCCACTCTCCAAATTGCTCACTTTCGCTTGCATGCAATTCCACCTCAAACACATTCACAGCAATATCAAGGAGTTGATATTCATGTGGGGTTTCTTCCGCATAGTTAAGGGCCACGCTACCAACTGGAGCTGGCTCAAAAACCTCATCTGCCGGAGGCGCAGCAGTTTGCATACAACCCTGGACGAGAACGATGGAAAACTTCAAGATATTTCTTATCATCAATTCAGGCGCCAAGTTTAATTATTAAGAGGTTTTTGTAATCTACAAGATCGGCCCCTAGTGACGGTTTGGGTACACACAAATTCATCAATGGGTGCTTGATACTTGTTGAACGCTTGCACTAAATTGAACGGAGCTGAACCATTACTTGAGATACTAGTAATAAACCTTAACCGCTGAGAATCAGAGGAAATGCTTAGCCGATGCACTATATAAAGCCCATCAGGCAGAGCTATCTCAAAAACCAGTTGCTGCCTATCCCATCCGCAAATCTCAGCCCCGTGTTGATTGGTGAATACTTCATTGGGTCCAGTTTCCATGCTGCAAATTAAAGGAGCCTCTCCTTTTCGATAAATCTTAATTTCCTGTCTGCTTTGGGAAATTTCCATCGTGGAGGATCGGTTTATATATTCTGACAACCTGGCTAGATCGAAAAGATTTGCTTGACGCCGCCGAGGTCGATTTAGACCTATATTGCCTAGGCTAATTGACGGCCCTCGCCCCAATCCTATGCCAGATCTTTGTAGTGCAGCATTCTCTTGTCGAATAGACATTCTCCGACTAAGTTCATCCTCCCAGTTGTCACTCCGCCCAAAATCTTTCTCCCAATTCCCAGCNAAGTTCATGCGAATTGGCGTATCAAGATCCAAAATTGGTAGATCATCAAAAGAGTTCTGGGTGTATGAGTGAGTGGGTAATATTAAGCAAAGAACTACTAAGCTCCAACCAGAGAGCCATACGCGATGAACTCCCTCCCCCTTCTCTGTTGAGGTCACGTCATTGGCGCCAAAGTGTAGTCTAGTCATATTGGCCTATCTAAAATTTTTTGGTTATAACTTCATTATTTGTATCTACTTACTGAAATGCTCCAACACGAATTGACGGGTGTCAACACTCAAATAATCAAAGAGACGGCTTTCAGCGTAGACATTCCCGAATGGGAATCATATGCTCGTGGTTTGAAAAGCACATTCTTGGGCAGATAAAGGCTTATGGAGAAAATATTTTCTATCAAAGCGCTGAGATCCACTATGAGAGTTGATATTTTTAGTGATCATTTAGCTTTCATGAAAAAAAGAAGTCTCTGCGTTAACTTGCTGAGGTCGATTTTGACGATTTTATGGCTGATTACATTGTTCGGTAGGTCAGCCTTTGCTGCAAGCTCTCCTTTGACTGATCTGGTAGAGTCATTTTGGTTTAGTACTGACGACAGTGTTGTTGCAATATCGAATCAATTGAAAGACTCAACTCCGGATTTAGAGATACTTTACAGAGCGCTTAAGCAAGGTCCTGAGTACAGAGAAGACGTTCCCAGGGGACAACAAGAGAGTTTTCGGGTTGATGCAAACGGCACTCGTTTTCCCTATGTCTTTTTAATTCCCGAAACTTATGATCCGTTAAAAAAATATCCTGTNGAATTTATGCTTCATGGCGGCGTAAGTAGACCCGANTGGGAACCAGGAGGAGGTTGGTGGCGAAGAGGGTTCGACTCCTTGAAAAGAGATGATCGGATTGTGGTTGTCCCTGCGTCTTGGAATGAAGCATTTTGGTGGCANGAGAACCAAGCGGATAATCTACCCGCTATCCTCAATGTTTTGAAAACTAGCTATAACATCGATGAGGACAAAGTGACACTNACNGGTATCTCTGATGGTGGCACTGGNGCATATTTCTTCGCTTTCAAACAGCCAACTCAATGGGCNACTTTTTTGCCTTATATCGGACACCCAGGCGTATTGAGGAATGCGCAAAGTGGNGGTGGTTACAGACTGTATTTTGAAAATTTGATGGGAAGGCCACTTTTTATCGTCAATGGAGAAAATGATCGACTTTATCCAGCTTCCTCGGTTGAACCATTTATTGATGTGTTAGTTGAGGCTGAAATTAATCACGTATGGAGAGTAATACCAGAAGGAGGACACAATACTAATTGGTTGCCAGATGAAATGGATGCTATTGAAAATTTTAAACAAGCAAACCCCAGAGATCCCTTGCCTGAAAAAGTGGTATGGGTCGCGGATCGTGTCGACAAATTCAATCGGAATGCTTGGGTAAGAGTCGATGAATTGTCTCAAACACCTGGCCTNATAGAAGTAATGCGTGAAGAGAATTCGATAGAGGTGACTGCAAGAGGAGTGTCAAAATTTACTTTGNTACTTAATCCTGAGGAAATCGATTTCTCGGAGCCACTCCTAGTTAAGGTTAACGGGGAAATTAAGCTGAGTGAGCATGTACCTCAGAGTGTCGACACANTGTTATTTTGGGCAAAAGAGGATAGAGACAGAAGCATGNTATTTACNGCTGAGCTAAATTTCGAGGTTGGNGATTAAAACAAAAATACATCTCGAAGNNGTTATGATNGTTTTATNCTNGTAATTGNGCTTCCTTGAGGAAAANCTNCATCAACAAGATGGNANGAANGGGCAAAGTTGTTTGNTGGCCTNGAGNCCGCAAGCGATATAATTGAACTTNTAACAAAAAAATTNAATAAGTCTTGCTATGAACAATCGAAAAAANATAGGGCAACTTGATGTTGCTATTGAACTTGCTGATTTCATAAATNAGGAACTTCTTCCCAAGATTGAAAGGGATGAGAAACAGTTTTGGATGGGNTTTGAAAAGATCATCAAAGAGTTCTCACCCCGAAATGNAGGGCTCTTGNNNNAAAGGGAGGAGCTGCAGTCTAAAATTGATACATGGCATAAAGAGCACAGGGACCANGGTCACGATGCTGTCGCATACAANCANTTCTTGACAGAAATTGGTTATCTTGAAGAAGAGCCCGAAGATTTTGAAATCACAACAGCAAATGTTGATAAAGAAATTGCAAGACAAGCGGGNCCTCAGNTGGTTGTCCCAGTCAAAAATGCTCGTTTTGCNTTGAATGCTGTAAACGCAAGATGGGGTAGCTTCTATGATGCTCTGTATGGNACTGACGTNATTTCTGAGGACGATGGTGCGGAACGGGCCGGCGGTTATAATGAGCGAAGGGGAGCTCGCGTTATAGATTTTGCTAAAAGCTTTCTAGATCAAACTTGNCCATTGGCAGAGGGATCACATAAGGAGGCTACCGGTTATTTTGTAGANGNAGGTGTCTTAAAAATAAGCCTTGGCTCAGTGGTAACTGAGCTAAACGATGGAACNAAATTTCAAGGCTACGAGGTTGAAGGGGAGCAACTAAAAAGAGTACTGCTACTCAATCATGATTTACACATCGAGATTCAGTTTGATAGAAATACACCAGTAGGCTCTGCAGACCCTGCCGGAATCGCAGATGTGATACTTGAAGCCGCTGTAACAACTATACAAGATTGTGAGGATTCGGTCGCAGCAGTGGATGCTGAAGACAAAGTCGAGATCTATAGGAATTGGCTTGGTTTGATAAATGGCGATCTGTCCGACACCTTCATAAAAGAAGGTAATCCTAAGACACGTGTGCTTCGGCGTGACAAAGAATTCATTTCACCGTCCGGTGAAAATTTTAGCCTTCCTGGCAGAAGTATGCTTTTGGTTAGAAATGTTGGCCACCTAATGCGGAACAGTGCGATCAAGTATGATGGAGCTGAAATTTACGAGGGGATTTTGGATGCGGTTGTAACAAGCGCGGTTGCAGTCCTTGATGTTGAAAACAGAAACCTCCTATCCAACTCAAGAACGGGTAGTGTTTATATTGTAAAGCCTAAAATGCATGGACCAGGAGAGGTAAAGTTCACTTGTGACCTTTTTGAAGCGGTAGAAAAATTACTTGGTTTGACAAGGAATACACTCAAAGTGGGAATTATGGATGAAGAGCGAAGAACGACGCTTAATTTAAAAGCTTGCATTAAAGCGGCAAGTGAGAGAGTCGTTTTCATCAATACTGGATTTCTTGACCGCACTGGGGACGAAATTCACACTAGCATGGAAGCTGGACCTATGATCCCAAAAACAAAAATGAAGGCATCAAATTGGATTTCTGCATACGAAGATAATAACGTTGATGTTGGTCTTGCATGCGGGCTACAAGGCAAGGCGCAGATTGGAAAGGGTATGTGGGCAATGCCAGATCTGATGGAGGCGATGGTAGAGCAGAAAATCAACCACCCAGAGTCTGGGGCGAATACTGCGTGGGTGCCTTCCCCAACCGCTGCAGTCCTTCATGCTATGCATTACCATCGAATAAAAGTTTTTGAGCAGCAAGATAAAATTAAAACAAGAACTGTAGCGAGCATCGATGAAATTTTGAAAATACCCCTTTTAGAGGATCGAGCAAGCTTAACGTCGGAGGAAATTCAAAAGGAGTTGGATAATAATGCTCAAGGTATACTTGGCTATGTCGTTCGATGGATAGATCAAGGCATAGGGTGTTCGAAAGTGCCAGACATTAATGATATTGGTCTAATGGAAGATAGAGCAACTTTGAGAATTTCTAGTCAACACATTGCGAACTGGCTGCACCATGGAATTTGCTCAAAAGAACAAGTGGTGGCGACGATGGAACGCATGGCTGGTGTAGTTGACGACCAAAACAAAGGTGATCCTCTCTATACCGCTATGACTGATCACTTGGAAAGCTCAGTCGCGTTTAAAGCTGCTTGCGAACTGGTTTATGATGGATTAAATCAACCGAGTGGCTATACTGAACCGATCTTGCATGCAAGACGCCTTGAAAAAAAACGGTGAGCTCTAAGCTCCAATTTCAAGGGTTTTTCAGTTCTTCGTAAGGAGCTGGGGGAGGCTCATTGTTAGAGAGAACTCTCCTCTGCTTCCATTCGCTCTATCGCCCGAGCGCCTGCTAGGATTCCAACCATGCCGTGATTACCTTCGTGACAGGCATACTCATAGAGATTGCCATCGAGTCTAGACATGGGGAATTCTCCAGAAAATTCAGTCGAAAATATCTTGGGATCGTTAACAGAGAAGCCATAAATTAATTTATTTGGCCCTTCTCGTCTGAAAGTTTCAGTCAAAGTTAAGTTATCAACTGGGAATCCACGCAGAGAGTGCCAGTCGTTAAAAAATTTTGTTTCAACCACTAAGGTGTCTCCCTCCCAACGACCTATAGAATCACCCAACCATTTTTTTTGAGCCTCTGCCGCGGGGTTTCTCTCTTCTGTTATTTTGATGATTCGAGCGTCATGTACCATCTCTGTGACTATCGTTACGTAGCCTGGAGATTGAACAAACTGATGATTACTATTGTAGATCACCGGCATCATTACCGGGCCAGAAGTAGGCCCGAAACCCACCAAACATCTCTCGCCCAGACCTCGACCCTCTGGGCCATCATTTCGGTCAGGAAGATTTGCGCGTCGCTCTCGGATCATGTCCATCACCCCAGGAAGAGTTTCAGGCAACCTTCCGTTTGGCGGATTAGTGATGGCTGAGGTTCGCATCTCCCCGTTAATCGTTGGGATGAACTGCGCATCCTCCCTCCAAAACAGATCATAATTGCCTATAGGTGGCAGTGATTCAGCAACGACCGGCGCTTCTCTATCCGGATCTAAGGGCTCATTGTCCTCATCGAACCTTTGCTGTTCGGCGCGCTCTATTTCAAGTGCCTCTTCCTCTGAATAAAAACGTTTGTCGCCCAATTCTCTGGGCCTCTCGAAGGGGATAATTGAGCTGTGCTTCCAGACAGCTTGCAAATCTGGGACACCCCATTCTGTTCGTGGAACTTCATAATCTTGGCTATGCAATGAATAAGAGGNGACAGTAAGGCCGAGAAATAGGCTTAATCTCAAGTTCATTTTCATTTTTCTTCCTAAATTGNGTTCGACAATGGGGGANTCAGTAATACTTACGCTTTTCNTATTGAATTACATACGTTTTTTTAAAAGCTTNGATGGCNGATAGCATAACANTCTCCCGAAACGAGTCAATTCGGGTAGTTTCCTCAATATTTAGCAGATCACGTATTTGCAACATTTTGTGATTTCCCCAGAAATCTTGAACCTGTACCAATTTTTTTGTCATGATAGCAAGTCAACTAAATCAAACCATTATCTGGAGAAGTAGTAACTCATGCCAAAAATAGCTTATCTTTATTTTTGCCTACTTGGCTCGGCAATTAGCATATCTTTCCCACTTGCGGCCCAGGAGACTGGAAATGCGCGTGGCCTTATCGGGGAAAGTCCATATGAGATCGTCAGTGGCTGGCTCGATCCTTTTCAAGAGGACGGTTTCGCGTTTGGCGGCAATTCAGCCATCTGGGCTGAAACCCCAGATCGAATATTAATTAATCAACGTGGTGAAACTGTTTTGCCTTATCCGGTCCCTGAAGACTTTCCCGGTTTTGCAGGTGCGATAGGTATAAATGTGCTCAGAGAGGCTAATAGGCGCACCTGGCAAAATTGTCTATTCGAGGTGAATGCCGATGGAGAGATGATAAAGGTTTGGGATCACTTAGATCACCTTTGTGAGGGCGCCGATGGTCCGGGGCCAGAGCGAATTCGAGTAAATCCTTATGATCCAGAACGTAAGCTCTGGGTAGTCAACCAGACCCACCATGAAATTCACGTGATTTCAAATGATGGAAGCGAACTCATAGCCACATATGGAGAAAGAGGAGTCCCGGGAGATGATGCGACCCATTACGGTAGCCCCCAAGACGTGGCTTTTATGCCAGATGGCCGAATTTTAGTAGCTGATGGTCTGTTGAATAACCGTGTAATTGTCTACGATAGCGAAATGAATTATTTGGGCGAATTTGGCAGTAAAGGAGATGGTCCGGGTCAATTCAATACGATACATTCCCTTGCCGTTGGTCCAGAAGGCAGAGTTTTTGTAACTGATCGCTCTGGTACTAATGGTGTTAACTTATTTCGTGCCACGGAAGATCCTGCTGTTTTTGAATTTGAAAGATCCATTGGTGCGCCACTCACTCTGCCATTAGATATTATCGTTAATGAAGACGATTTTTGGATAACAGATCTTGGTCCACTTCGTTTTGTAAACTTCGATTTTTTTGGAAACATAAAATACACCTGGCTAGTCCCAGCGGGATTGCCTGATGGCTATCTTGAGGTTCATTCTTTCACTGTTGACCCTGATGGCAATTTATACGGCGGGGATAATCAATATGGGCGTACTCAGAAATTTATTCCAAAACCAGACGCTGATCCTGAGTTGCTAATTGAGCCACCTTGGTTTGCTCAGTAAAAGGTAAGAATGATGAAGATAATAACAAGAATAGTACTTTCTTCGCTGACAGCGTTTCTTTCTTTAATGTTGGCGACAAACGTCAGTGCACAACGTGTTAATAAGCTAATTGAACTTTTTGAGAATGGTGAACCAGGCTTTGGTGTCCTATCTTTTGATTATTCATTAAATAATGCTCGGTCACTTGCAACTTCTGGTCTCGACTTTGTATTTATTGACATGGAGCATGCTCCTTTCGATGTGGAACGCCTGAGAGAGTTTTTATTAGGGATGACCAATAAGCGATCGATATTAGAAAAAGGTAATCTCCAACCTGATGTGGTCCCTCTTGTAAGAATTCCCGCTGCGGGGGGAGCTGAGGAATTAATTTCACAAGCAAAGCAAGTACTTGATGTTGGCGTCTTTGGAATATTTTTCCCAGCTGTGCATACNCGAGAGCAAGCNGAGTTGGCAGTCCGAGCTACGAGATATCCGCAGTACAATGGTGCTTCNGATTTTGAGCCAGCTGGACTTAGGGGAAGAAATCCNTCTAACGCTGCATGGTACTGGGGTATNAGTGATTATCATGCTAAGGCGGACGTTTGGCCCCTTGATCCGGAAGGCGAACTCTTAGCGATGATGTTCATTGAATCAGCTGAAGGGGCTGAAAATATCGATGAAATAATAACTGTCCCGGGTCTTGGTGGTATCTTTATTGGTCCTTCAGATTTAAGCACGTCGATGGGTTATGCCAGTCCCTCCGCTCCTCAGGTAGAGGAGGCAATTCAGCGAGTTTTGCAGGCATGCTTAGATCATGATGTCCCCTGCGCTATAACAACAGGTCCAAGTTCTGTACAGGAGCGAATTGAGCAAGGCTTTAGTTTTGTGACCGTTGGCGCAGATGGTGGATTAAACGCCAATGCAGCGAATGCCCTGCAATTGGGAAGAGAGACTGCTGGAAGGGATTGATCAGGAATTGGGGGTCGCAAGTGGTTTTGTGGTCGCCCCCTCAATTTTGTTTCATGCCTGATCAAATTATCTAGAATATTAAAAGACAAAGCCTACCTCGAGTTCAAGTGGCCCAACTCAGGTTAATCTATACCTTATTCCAGAAACACAAGTAATGATTGAGCTACAAAATATAAAGAAATCTTTTGATCATGGACGGTCATTTGTAGTATCGGATATATCTCTGCGAGTTGAGAGGGGGCAGTTACTTGGTCTTATTGGCGAATCTGGAAGCGGAAAAACGACCACGTTGAAAATGATTAATAGACTTGAGGAACCATCCTCTGGAACAATACTAGTAAATGATNAAAATATTCTTCTCCAAAGCCCNGTCGATTTAAGNCGGAGTATCGGATATGTNTTTCAGGGAATTGGGTTATTTCCTCATCACACTGTNTTAACCAATGTNGCCGCGGTGCCTTTATTACTGNATTGGGACCGTTCTCTTACTCACTCGCGGTGTGAAGAGATCTTAGAAATGGTTGGCCTTCCCATCAAGGATTTTGGCGACCGTTATCCTTCACAACTTTCAGGTGGTCAGCAGCAGAGAGTCGGCGTTGCGCGAGCACTTGCGGCCAAACAGGAAGTCTTACTTATGGACGAGCCTTTTGGTGCACTTGACCCTATTACGCGAGTAGATTTACAAGATGAATTTAAACGTATACAGAGAAACTTGAATCTGACTGTCATAATGGTTACTCATGATATGACTGAGGCCTTATTGATGGCAGATCAAATTGCTGTAATGAAGGACGGTGAAATTCTTCAAATTGGCTCACCTAAAGAATTGCTTAATAGACCGGACCATGATTATGTAAAAAAACTGATTGAGATACCTCGTAGCAAGGCTAATCGGTTAGAGGAGCTCATGGATTCAAAATGAATCAAAACCTCAAAGAACAGTTAGTAATTTTACCAGACTACTTTCAGGGGCATTTGACCTTGACGCTCATTGCTCTCTCTTTGGGAATTTTGCTAAGCATCCCATTGGGAATATGGGCCGCTCAGTCGCAGAGTGTCAAGCGACCTCTCCTGGTAGGTATTAGCATTATTCAAACTTTTCCAAGTGTCGCAATATTAGCTCTTATCGTAGCTCTTCTTGGTGGGCAAATCGGTGTATTGCCGGCAGTGATTGCTCTTGTCCTTTATTCGATATTACCCATAGCAAGAAACACCGTGACGGGGCTAGATTCGGTGCCATCAGATGTCGTGGAAGCCGCTAAGGGAATCGGCATGAGTTCCGCGCAAGTTTTGATAAAGGTCAAATTGCCACTGGCGATTCCCGTTATTATTGCAGGCATTAGGACCGCTGCAGTTTGGACTGTAGGCTTGGCAACTCTATCCACATTAGTGGGAGCCACAAGTTTTGGGAATTATATCTTCACGGGGCTGCAAACCCGAAACCTTGTTGCAGTAACCGTTGGCTCTATTGCAGCTGCGACCATGGCCGTTGTCCTCGATGCCCTGATAGCTGGAGTCCAATGGATAGTTGAAAATAGGAACAAATCCATCGAACCCAGCAAATATCGTCTAATAAGAAATAGTACCGGTAGTGTGTTCCTAATCTTTTGTATCGGAACGGTTTACAGTTTTTTACCGAAAAGTGAACCTGATTTTATTGTTGGCGGAAAAGGCTTCACAGAACAGTATGTCATTGCCGGTTTGCTAGCAGCGGAGCTAGAGGAATCTGGCTTTGATGTCGAACAGCGACTTGGATTAGGCACGGAGATAGTTTATTCAGCGACTGCAAATAGTACTGTAGATGTGTACCTTGAATATACTGGAACGGTGTGGGCAAATCGGATGAAGAATTCACATAACCCCGGGAGAGAGCTGGTTATGCAGGGCGTAACCGATTTTGTCGAGCAAGTTGATGGTATGGTGAATGTCGGAGCGTTAGGTTTTCAGAATTTATATGCGCTTGCTATGCGCAAGGACCGGGCGCTAGAACTAGGAATTGAAACAATTGAAGACGTGATACCCGTTGCTCATAATTTGGTAGCAGCGGGTGATCTTGAATTTTTTGGAAGGCCAGAGTGGATTACTTTGCGCGATACTTATGACATAGATTTTTCTGAAAGACTGACGTTTGATGCTGCACTTATGTATAACGCTTTAGACGATCGTCAAGTAGATTTAATTACAGCCTATACAAGTGACGGTCGAGTAGCGGCATTCGATTTGAAAATTTTAGAAGACCCCAGGAATGCATTTTTACCTTATGACGGAATTCTAGTTGCCTCCCACTCCGCGTCTAAAAACCCAACCTTTATGCGGGTTCTAAAATCTTTGATCGGACAAATTTCCGACGAAGAGATGCGAGAGGCTAACAGGATCGTTGATGTAGATGGAGGTTCAATTAGGGATGCAGTGGCTTACTTGCAGAGCGCCATAGACTGAACTCGCTCAAATGGATTATTCATAAATAGCCGAACGCGCTGCCCTATGTATTTGAAGGGAGAGCAAAATATCGTTATTTTGGATCATACCGATAAAGACGGTTTCTGTAACAGGATCTATCCAAAACCAGGATCCTGCTATACCCCACCACCAATGAGTGCCAACAGGTGCTTTCTGAAAAGCATCAGAATTATCCACAACAGCAAAATCAAGGCCGAAAACGTTTCCTGGATAGGGCTGACCAATTTCTTTAACTGCTTCAGGCAACTGATTTTCTCTCATTAAGTCGATAGCTTCTTCAGAAAGAATTCGTGTTCCGTTAAGAATTCCCTTATTGAGATGCATCTGCGCAAATTTCATGTAGTCTGAAGCGGTTGATGTAAGTCCGTGCCCTCCAGCTAAAAATGCAGGTTTTTCTAAAAAAGATCCTCCCAAGGAATTACCAAGGTTATCTGTTCTTAGTAGGCTTCCATTTCTTGGTATATACATCCCAGATAAGCGGTGCGCTTTGTTGGTTGAAACAAAAAAGGCTGTATCCTCCATTTCTAAAGGATCAAATATTCTTTCCTGAAAAAACGCATCTAAAGTCTGACCTGAGAGCTTTTCGATTAAATATCCTTGAATGTCTACAGAAATACTGTAGACCCATTTTGTGCCAGGCTGGTAATCCAAAGGTATGTCTTTTAACTCGGGCATACTTTCGGCGAGTGTCGCATCCCCGCCAATACCTGCTTCAACATAAGCTTCAGCAATCGGACCATTTCCTATGGGTGGGAAATAGGTAAATCCGCCAGTGTGACTCATAAGTTCCCTCACAGTCAGTGGATGATCAGCAGGTTCAGTTTCCCATGTGCCATCATCATTTGCTGCGATAGCTACTCTTAAGTTTGATAGCTCAGGCAAGTGTTTTTCTAGGGGATCATTTAGTTCGAACTTGCCTTCGTCATGTAAAATCATGAGCGCTGTGCCAGTAATTGGTTTTGTCATAGAGAAAATACGAAAAATCGTGTCAGTCTCCATTGGAGTCTGGTCTTCCACATTTTTATAGCCAAGCGCTTTGCTCATTTGCAGCTCGCCTTGTTGTGCAATCATTAAAACTGCACCCGACAATTTCCCATCATCAATTAGAGTCTGAATCTCTGCTTCCACCGCGTCTAGTCGAGATTTATCTATGTCCGCAAAATTATTAGATGCAACCGAGCACACAATAAAAAAGAGGCTCATTCTAATGGCAATGAGGTAATTATTGGGCATTTACTTATTCCCTTATTTTAATTATGGGTATTGAAGCGTAATGTAAAACGCTCGAAACTGAGACGTTATAGTTTACACGATCTTTCAGTGTGGCACTATTGCGGTAGTGGAAAGCGGTCGAGGATATTTCTAATAGCCACCTCTGTCACGCTTGAACTAACGATGTTCATCCCTCGGTGGATACCTTCGGCGATTAGCAACGGGGTGTGACCAATTTCATTCTCCTGATTCCAAATCGAAATTTCTGCACCTTGCTCATCCAAATAGGCTACGACCGAAGGTAGATGTTTATATGCTGCTCCGTGCATTGCCGTGTTGCCTAATACGTCGACTGCATTGATATCCTCTCCAAGGCTTAGAGCATATTTAACAGCTTCTAAAACCTCTTCCTCGGTACCTGGATCCTCACCAGGCGCTCCCGTACCCAAGCCAGCCGCCACCATCAGTGGTGTGCTCAAGTCATCATTGGTTTCATGTGGGTCAGCCCCCAAATCAACCAACAAGCGCATCAGATCGACATCTGCCGTTCGAGCAGCAAGAAGGAAGGCGGTTCCTCCACGCATGTTGAGATCACTGACGCCAACAGGAGGTCGTTTAGTAACTTTCGCATTTATATCTGCCCCCGACTCTACAAGTTTTTTCGTGAACTCTANACTGCCAATTTTTCCTGANCCTTGGGGCGCAGGGTTATTGGACCCGGCCTGCCCTGCCTTACGAATCCAAGTAATTTGATGTATCGGTGCCCATCCCAAGGGTGCCGCATTTGGGTTTGCACCCAGATCCAAAAGTACTGAGGCAGTTTCAAAATGAGCACTCCCAATTGCTAAAAGCAAAGGGGTCATTCCAGTCTGCGCTGCTGAAGACATTCCGTTTTCAGTCACTATTGCCTCTCTAGAGGGAAGTGCTTCGTTGACGGGAGCTCCATTCTCAATAAGTGATCTAACGATACTTGTTCTTCCTTCTCTTGCTGCAAAAAGCAGGGGCGTGAATCCTGCGTCTGATCTTGCTGAAACGTCCGCTCCTGCAGAGATTAAATACTCTAGTACCTCTTTATTACCTTCCGCTGCGGCCCACATAAGGGCTGTTTGTCCTCTCCAACTCTCTCTGGCATTCACATCAGCGCCAGCCGAAATAAGTGCTTTCACCACCTCGTTAACACCTGTCCTAGACGCTGTCATCAAAACAGTTTCGTCCTGACCCATGACAGTATTAGCAAAAGCTCCTGCATCCANTAAGGTTTTAACTATNGAGGAATTTCCATTGTTTGCAGCTAAAGACAGNGCCGCTACTCCGTAACGATTCTTTGCNTTAACGTNTGACCCAGAGTTTAGAAGCANCTGNGTCATTTCTAAGGAATCGTTATGGACCGCCCAGTGTAANGCTATTGAACCATCCGAGTCAGCGNCGTTCACGTTCTCTGCGGAGTCTATTAGAATTCGTAAGGAAGNAANATCATTCTCCTTAGCAGCCTCAATGATAGTGTTTTGATTTTGCGCCAGAAGCCAGTTACTTCCGANTAAGGCTAAGACTATCGTTAAGTTTTTTAACATGGTTTTCTCGCTTAAACTCGGTGAAACAGTTCGTCAACGCGACCAGTATTGTCTGCAAAATTTTCTAAATGNACACCAACGCTGTCTAAGAGCGAGAGATGGAGGTTAGCTAAAGGCGTTTGCTCATCTCCGAACCGAATATGTCTGCCGCCAACTATCCCAGTCCTAGATCCACTGGCGACAACGATAGGAAGATTTTTATGATCATGGACATCCGGATTTCCCATTCCGCTACCCAGTAAATAGGTTGAACCATCCAGCAACGAGCCGTTTCCATCAGTTGTAGATGACATTCTTTCCAACATATATGCAAAAAGAGACACATGATACTTATTTATTTTTGCAAGCTTTTCGAGTTGAACAGGATCGTTACCATGGTGTGATATTGGGTGATGTGGCTCAACTACTCCAATCTGAGGATAAGTTCGGGTGCTTGCCTCTCTTGCTAGTTGAAAGGTGACTACTCTTGTTAAATCAGCCTGTAGCGCCAGAACTTGCAGATCCATCATCAGCTTCACATGTTCTTCCCAATCTTCTGGCACAGTAGTAGGCCTCTCTAGATCGGGTAATTTGGCTTTTTCACTTTGTGCCTGAGACATTTGTATTCGTCTCTCCACTTCCCTTACCGTATCTAAGTATTCATCGACTTTAAGTTTGTCAGTGGATCCCAGCTCCTTTTGATATTTGTTCATATCCTCCATGACTGCGTCGAGTAACGAGGCATTTGCTGTTAGCTGCGCATTTCGCTGCTCAGGGGTTCCCCCATCTCCAAACAGGCGCTCGAACAAAACCCTTGGGTCAGCCTCTGTAGGCAAGGCAGTCGTGGGAGATGACCATGACAAACTATTTTGATAAACACATGCGTAGCCATTATCACAGTTGCCAACCTGAGAAATTATGTCNGTGCCAAGNTCCAAAGAGGGNAANGGAGTGTCGGAGCCAATAACTTTTGCTGCTATCTGATCTACGGTCGTGCCAAGGAAATAATCGCTACCNTCTGTTCTTTTGGCTTTNACGCAGCTTAGGAANGCACAATTTGAGGAGGCATGNTTTCCCGTAGTGTGNGCATCTCTAATNTCGAGATTTGAGATTACAGACACATTATCAATAAANGGATTCAGTGGTTCCAAAGAGGGNGTAAGANTTTCAAGCCTGCCTTCTTTTTGAGGAACCCAAGGGCTTGGATCCATTCCCATCGGTAAATACACATAACCCAAGCGACTCACTGGCTCGGTTAATTTAGAGGACTGTCCTAAAGCAGGAACCATTGCATCGAGTAGTGGCAAAGCAACTGACGCTCCAATACCTCTAAGAATTGCTCTACGTGGTAATACCTTTTTTGTAATAATCATAAGGTTCGCCTCATTTGGAAAGGTGTGCTCTTCACAAGAGCCAAAATAATGGAACCAAAGCTATAATCGTTAGCTGCGGCCTCTTTGGTAATCGATCTAATGGCCGGAGCATCGTAATACTCTAACCCCCGCCCTAATGCGTAAGTCAGTAGTTTCTCACTCATTGTACCCACGAAAGCTTCCGGATTTTGAACTAACATGTTGCGCAAACCGATTACGCCNTTTAAGGGTTTGCTACCNGGAAGATTTCCNGAAGTATCTATTGGAGGATGGTCACTGTTTACATTGCGTATTCTTCCTATCGCATCAAAGTTCTCCATAACTAGACCGATGGGGTCCATAACTTCGTGACAGGCGGCGCAAGCCGGGTTGGCTCTGTGTTGCGCCATTCGATCACGCATGGTTTCTATCTTCACCTCAGATGTATTCTCGTCTAATGCTGGCACATCATCAGGGGGTGGGGGGGGTGGAATACCCAATACGTTTTCTAAGACCCACTTGCCACGCTGCACGGGAGAAGTTCGTGTTGCGTAAGATGTCACAGTTAGCACACTTCCATGTCCAAGGATTCCGATTCTTTGGCTAGCTGGATCAAGGTCGACTTTCCGAAAGTGATCACCGTATACATTCGGAATGTCGTAATGGCGGGCAAGCCTCTCATTTAAAAACGTATAGTCCGCGCTGAGCAACTCCATAACATTTCGATTATCAGAAATGATATTTTCAAATAGCATCTCGGTCTCTTTCCGCATCGACTGACGCAGATTGTCGTCAAAGTCGGGGAAAAGACGCAGGTTTGGGTCTACTGCATCTAGGTTCCTCAAATAAAGCCATTGGTCGGCAAAATTTGATGCCAGAGATTGTGCTTTTGAGTCCTTCAGCATTCTTTTGACTTGTTGCTCTAAAACTTTCGGATCGCTCAGGGAGCCGCGTGATGCTAATGCCATCAGCTCCTCATCTGGAATACTGCTCCATAAAAAGAAAGACAATCTGGAGGCCAACTCAAAGTCGTTTAAAGCATATATTTCTCCTGAGCCGAAATCCTTTGGATCTTGCTCAATTCTGAACAAGAATTCTGGACTAACTAAGATTGCCCTCAACGCCATTTCAATACCGGGTTCGAAACCTTTTTCGCTATTAACCTGTTCAAAGAACTTCAGGGGAGTACCTAAGTCTTCATCTGAGACAGGGCGGCGGAACGCTGCCGTGGCAATGTTGGTGACTATACTTTTTGCGCACTCGCTTGCGGAAATTGAAGCGTTCGGTTTGCAGCTAAAGATTCGCTTGCGGCTGCTGGTCTCTGATATCCCAGTGGAATTATACGGTCCAGCTATTGAGACTGACAAGACAGCAGGTTGCTGGCGTGGATGCCTGTCTCGGTTAAAGTGGGCTTGATAGGGTTGTCGAGTGCTTTCGATTATCGCTGAATTCTTCTTAATGAAAGTAATCCCTACTTCTCGCGCTCCTGCTTTAACAAAAGTAGAAGTTTGTAGTCCGGTTCCAGCTCCCTGATCCGAATAGTAAAACTTGGCAAATCTCTCTGAGCGATTGGGTTCAACCTGAAAGATATCAACTCGCTCACCGTCGATATTAATCTCTACTTCATGAGGTTCAGTTAGGCCCTCTATATTCTCATTGCGATCTCTCGCTAAAGTCACGTCTAAGCGGTACTCGCCATCACGGGGGAAGTGATAGGTAAATTGAGTTCCGCCTCGAGTACCGAAAGGTAAGCCTTCGAAACGGTCTTCCTGTGTCCGATCTGCTGCGACGAGTTCCACATGACTCGAGGGACTATTCAGTGGAGATCCAACTGCTAACTGGGCTATCTTCTGGGCCGCTGCAAGATATCGTTCCATTAGAGTTGGTGATAAATTTGTAAGATTTACATTATCAAAACCAAAGCTGGCATCGTCTTTTGGGAGTAATTCGGAAACGTCGATATCAAGATCGAAGATGTCTTTTACCGCATTTTGGTATTGTTGCCTGTTCAATCGGCTGAATGTCGCTGTGCGTCCGGGGTTCGGATTTTTTAGTGCGAGGGCGTCTAACGAGTTGGCCAAATCTAATTCAAACTTTTCGAAAACCGCTTTTTCTGGCCTTGGCATTCCGGTGGGCGGCATCGCGTTAGCTCGGAGTTTTCTGAGAACTCTCTCCCACACATCGGGGTGATCTTCGATATTATTAATATCGTACTTATCCAGCTCAAGGCCACCAGTTTTAAGGGTGCCGTTGTGACAAACGACACAGTACTGGTCGACGATTTGAGCATTACTATGAGACTTGTTCAGAGCAAGTTCGCTCGCAGAACCTGAAGCCAAATCACCAAATTTAGTGGGTCGCATGAGGATTGCGCTGACGATGAGACAAGTCAAGAAAGCTATCGATGCAAGAAGACCTTTATTATTCATTCGTCCTCCATTTTGAAGGTGCCATTTTTATTAGGTTGAATCGTGCTCCAATATGGCTTAGATCATCATAATTGGCCTTTCACGTTAAACTCCCGCCCCAGAGCTGTCAAGAGCCTTTCAGCTATTCCTAAGGGTTGATTTGAAGGAAATTGGTTAATTGCTTGGGGAAACGGTAATACGATCGAAAACAAAACTATCGTTTGACTCTGTTAGAGGGTTTCGAGTAGCTGAAAACTCAGTAGATAGGCTGTATTTATCCAATTCGCCTCTGATAAAGAGTTTGTCAGTATTAAATTGTGCAGATATCACGGAATTCGTCTGACTCTGCCAAACTTGCAGTTCATCCGTACATACTTGTGCCTGGTTATCTCTCTGACGAAAATTGTCAAGAATCAGAGCAGAATCGATCAACTTAAAGCTCAAACCAAACCATGACGGTTCATTGTTTTTGATTTCAACTTTTACGCAATCGGAAATGAGCTGGGATGTTATCTTGTAGAAATTGGTCCCCATTGAAAGATTTTCGTAAGGACTTTCATTAATAGTCAATGAGGATCTAACGACTTCACTCCAGATTTTGTAACCAGTTAAATTCAGGTGAAGTCCATCTGATACAAAAATATCTTCTCGAACCTCACCGCTTCTCTGCATCATATAGTTATCAACGTCTATATGCGTAATCTGCTCGTCTACTGCTGATCTGTCTGAAAACCCTTGATTGACAATTTTGGCTTTTCCCCAGAGGTTGGATCGCGAGATGCTGGGTTTTACAGATAGGACGTAGACTCGAGCTTGAGGGAGAGATGCTTTTATCATGCTAATCAATTTATCGAACTGTGCGAGGATTGTTGTGGGGGTTAGACCCCAAGCAAGGTCATTATCTCCCTCGTATAGCACGATCGCGCGTGGGTTATATTTCGCTATGATTCGATCGAAGTAATAAATTACATCGTTCATAACGCTTCCACCAAATCCTCGATTTATTGAGGTAAGCGGGGAGAGATCAGCGGCGGAATTATTCCAGAAACGAATACTAGAACTTCCGACAAGTAATATTGCATCGTTAGGAGGGGGATCAATGAAATCTTGCTCTTCAAAAGCAGTAATTTGCGATTCGTAGCGAAGAGGGTCTGGTTGATATTGAGCAAAGCAATTTTGGGTCTGCCCAATCACCATTACTACCCAAAACGCTACTCTTGATGAGTACATTTTTAGTACAACAAACCTGGTCATATTCTTGCTAACACAGTTGCTTTAAAAGTGACCAAAGGCGTAAACAAATCTTGGTTACGCTACGCCTGCTCCGCGGACACCCACGTAAACTGAATATAGGGATTGGCTTGCTGTCATGAACAACCGATTTCTTTTGGCTCCACCAAAGCAAACGTTAGCGCAAACTTCAGGCAGTCTAATGACACCAATGGTGTCACCATCAGGCGCGACGACTTGTACTCCTGGTCTTGCACCAGCCCAAACATTGCCATCTACATCACACCGAATTCCATCTGCAGAAGTTCTAGAGTCGGTTGTCGGATCAATTAATTCTGCAAATACCCTTCCATTGCGCAATCTGGCGCCATCCACATCCCATACTTTTATATCTCGACCTGCGCCGGTATTCGCGACGTAAAGGAGCGAGTAATCGGGAGAGAAACACAACCCATTAGGAGCATCTATATCGTCTGTTACTCGATCGATTTGACCAGAGCTATCAACTCTATAGACAGATAGTGGATGAAGCTGCTCTGCTCTGTTTCCCTCATAGTTACCTCTGATGCCGTAAGGAGGATCGGTAAACCAAATGCTTCCGTCTGGATGGACTGTCGCGTCGTTGGGGGAGTTTAACGGCTGACCCTCGTANCTATCGGCGATCACTGTAATCGANCCATCGTANTCATAGCGCACGACCCTTCGGTTACCATGCTCNCAAGAAATTTGCCTTCCCTCAAAGTCAAAAGTATTTCCGTTACTATTACCCGAAGGATTTCGAAATTCGGTCACTCGGTTGTCGTCTTCAATCCACCGTAACTGGCGATTATTAGGGATATCGCTCCAAACCAGAAAACGCCCTACGCCGTTCCATGCTGGGCCTTCAGCCCACATCGTGCCTACATGATGGCGCTGGATTGGGGTATTGAACAAAATGTAACGCTGAAAACGATTGTCTAATGCGACCAAGTCTGGATCTGGATATCTCAGTGGAGTATTTCCTGACCAGTCGCGCGGTGCCGCGGGTTCAAGATCTTGAGACTTAACTATGGTAGGTAAGAGTGCAATTGCTGCCGAACTTGTAGCAATGAAATCCCGCCGTTTCATATGTACCTCACTATATTTTTGTTTTTTATTTAAGATATCCAGCTTAGACGAAGGATTAGGATGCTAATGCAAGCAAGGAGGCTTGTCGAGATCGTAATAAAACTAGATTTTCATCAATGCTTTGTTTTATGTCGAAGCGAAATTAGATTGTAGCCGCATCGGCTGCGTCCAGGAATGGACCGTCTACACACAATCGGCGCCCGTCAGGAGAGTCGCAGGCTCCGCAAATTCCGACACCACATTTAGTTAAGTAGTCGATGGCATTGTGTATTCTGTTGGGGTGAACGTATTTCCTTTGCAATTCCTCTGCAGCTCTCACCATCGGGGCGGGACCACAATTGTAAAAAACGAGTGATTCCCGCTCCTCAAGTGACATCTGTTCAAGGTTTCTCTCTAATAATTCTGTGATAAGTCCTTTGGCGCCATAACTACCATCATCTGTACTGATATGCAGATTGCTTACGTCGGTCGATTCCTCTAGAAAGTAAAGCCGATCTTTGGATCTTGCTCCAAAATATATATCTGTATTGCCGAAGTCTCTTGCAAGCTGATAGACCGCAGCCAGCCCTGTTCCGCCAGCAACAGCAATGATCCGACTATTGTTGGGTGGCTCCACCGGATTTCCATGAGGGCCTCTGACATAAGCCTCTGTGCCAGGCTCCAGAGTCATGAGTTCGTCGGTGAAGCTTCCCAAATTAATCACAGCAAGCTTGAAGGGGTCGTCCAAAAGTGCCGAGAACGGTTTCTCACCGAGACCAGGTATCCAGAGGAAAACAAATTGGCCGGCTTGAATTTCAACTTTTCGATCAAAAGTTAAGATGCAAATGTCCTCAGTAATTCGTTCGTTTTTGACCAACTTTACAGGTCGAAACTCCATGTCTATGTCGTACCTGATTAGATTTTCGGATTCATCAGTTTGATTTTCTAGGTCTTTGGTGAGAACTTGAAAGTAAGTGGCAATTTCTGCGGTAGTCATTCCGACTAGGGCGGAACCTATACCAAAGATTGAAGCGCCGCTCTGCAGAAATTGACGAACATCATTTGCCCCACTTATGCCGCCGCAGGCAATGATAGGGCACCTCACGGCTTCTCGTATTCGCGAGACACCTTCAAGGGCGGCCGACATTATGCCTTTTCCAGAGACACCTCCTTTCTTGTTGCTTAAGATAGGAAAGCCGTGAGAATCATACTGCTCTGGACCCATTGTGTTAATTGCGCAAATCGCATCAGCACCTCCTTTTTCAGCCGCCTCAGCTATTACGCCTATGTCAGGCACATTGGGAGTTAATTTTGCTACTACTGGGACGTTGACAGCAGCTTTCACGGAAGAAACTATTTCTTCAACTAAGGCGGGATCTTGACCCATTGCCATCCCAAGCCCTTTTGCGTGAGGACAAGAAAGGTTGAGTTCCAATCCATCACCATGCGGAGCTAACTGTTTTGCCACATCAACGTATTCTTCAATTGAGGCCCCAAAGATAGATATTAGGAGAAATCTGTTGCTGGGTATGGAAAGCTCTGCTAACAGTTGAGCTGATTTACTCACTCCCGGATTAGTGAGTCCAACCGCATTGGTGAAAGAACCTGGTTCATATTGAGTAAGAATTGGCTCGCGATATCCTTTACGTGGTTCCGGACCAATACTTTTTGTCGTCAGAACACCGACTTCTGGTACTAATTCAAAGAACCTTCGAATTATGTTTGTGGAGCAGGTTACAATTCCAGATGGAACTGTAAAGGGACCAGAAATTTCCTTTCCTAAAAACTCGTTTTTCAAGGTATCAGATAATCAAGTGCGTAATTACGATTGATTTGTATTTTAAAGCTTTAAAGAACAGAACGCACTAAGTCACGATTAATAAATGAAAGTTAGCTGTCTAGCTTTAAGGTTTAACCGTATTTTGTGCGGCAATTTTGATCTAAGCAGGATTAGTACAATTAGAGTAATTCCTTCAGTGATGGTTTTGTTACCTTCCCCATTGCGTTCCTTGGTAAGGCATCAACAAGTTTAAGGTGTTTAGGAATTTTGTAGGATGACATTCTCCCTTCGCACCAGGATTTCAAAGAGTCGAATTCCAAAGCGGTTCCTTCCTTTAAAGCTACGAAGGCTGTTACTGCTTCACCCCAGATATCATCTTCAATACCGATAACCGCAACCTCTGAGATCGAATCGTGGGTAAGAAGAACTCCCTCTATCTCAAGTGCCGATAGTTTATAACCGCCCGATTTGATTATATCGACTGAAGACCGACCCATAATGCGATAGTACCCTTGCTCGACAACCGCAACGTCACCAGTACAAAACCAGCCGTCTTTGAAAGAGCTTTTTGTGGCCTCTTCATTTTCCCAATACTCAAGAAAAACATTATCGCCTTTAATTCGAATCTCTCCTGGTTCTGAATCTCTTTCAACCACATTATCGTTTTCATCAAAAAGCTGGCATTGCACGCCCGGTAATGGTTGACCTACTGCTCCAGCTCGGCGTTCGCCGTTGTATGGGTTAGAGATGCCCATACCTATTTCTGTCATGCCATATCTTTCAAGCAGAATTTGGCCGGTAAGTTCCTTCCACTGTTCAAATAGTTTTACAGGACACGCAGCGGATCCTGATATGTTAAGTCGCATCGCGCTGAAGCCTGCGCAGATTTTATCTACCTCATCTTTCTCAATGGTTTCGAAATACTGGATTAGTTTTACATATATAGTCGGGACAGCCATAAAAACATTATAAGTGCCATGTGTAATCTGTTTAGAAATCTTTGGAATATCGAACTTCGAAAAAAGGTGTACGGTTGCTCCTGCCCACAAGCCGCAGCTTAATATATTGATAATGCCGTGTATGTGGTGAAGAGGTAAAAATAAAGGAATTACGTCTCTCTCTGACCACTCCCAGGCGGTAATCAGTGTTGTTATTTGCGCGCAAATTGTCTTATGGGTGCTTACAACCCCTTTGGGCTTATTTGTGGTTCCTGAAGTGAAAAGCATCATGGCTCTTCTCTCAGGATTAATTAAAGGAAGCGCTCGAGGTTCCTCAGCCATTACATCGCTAACTGATAAGAGCTCTATTTTTAGGGAATTACAAAGCCCTTTTAGAGAATCATGATATTGAGTGCCTGCGATCAATCTTGTGACCTTTGCACAGGTGAGGTAATGATCCAGTTCAGAGACTGCAGAGGCAACATTTAGGGGAACAGCAATACCCCCTGCTCTCCACACTCCGTGCATCGTCGTCACATAGTCCAAACTGGCAGGTAGGAAAAAAGCGATGCGTTCTTCATTCAGGTCTTCCTTTGCGCCAAGAATTCCAGAGGAGAAGAGGTTAATTCGATCATTAACTTCGGAATAAGTGTGTTTATTTTCGCCTTCTACTAAGGCTACTTTGTCGCTGTTGCTGTTGAAGAAAGGAAAAAGAGTGTCAGACATAATAGCTACCGTATACTAAATTTACTGATTTTTAATACATTGCACTTACGATGAAAAATAAAACGGATGGACCTAGTAAGCAGCCTACACCGGTATAAAAAGTAGCTGTCATTGCCCCGTAAGGAACAAGCTTCGGGTCTGTCGCAGCAAGCCCTGCCGCCACACCGCTTGTGGTGCCCATCAGGCCCCCAAAAACCATAGCAGATTGAGGGTTGTTAAGTCCGATATATTTAGCGACTAGAGGGGTGCCTATCATCACCAGTATTGATTTTACCAGGCCCGCGGCGACGCTTAATGTAATAACTGTGTCTGATGCGCCGATAGCTTCCCCGGTAACAGGTCCTACGATGTAGGTCACAGCTCCGGAGCCAATGGTTGTTATTGCAGCTGGATCAGTGTATCCAAAAAGTATGGCGACTAAAGCGCCTACTATGAAAGACACGATTACGCCGGCGAAAATCGATATAACACCAGCTATACCCGCTTTTTTTAACTCGCTTAATTGAACCCCAAAGGCGGTGGCAACAATTGCGAAATCTCTCATCATTCCGCCGCCCATCAGCCCTATTCCTCCAAGCAGTGCCATGTCTGCCACCCCCGTGCTTCCTCCGGTGGCGATACCACCGAAGTAGGCCGCTATCAAACCTAGCGCAATGGCAATCGCCGAACCATGAATTCTGCCGGCGGTTAATTTGTCCGCTAACATATATGAGAACCAGATCGTGATCCCGATGACGGCGAAAGCGACAATTAAGCTGTTTCGAATAAAAACTGTTTCAAAAATGTCCATAAGAATAGTCCTTTAGTCTTTTTCAATTGTCTTACTGTTGCCGACTTTGCTTAGGACAGGCACCAGGGCAAAGCTGACCGCGACAGCTGCGACTCCCGCAACCACAGCTAGTATGCCACCTTCAGTCGCTCCAGCTACGTCTTGTCTTGCTGCCATGGCCACAACGATTGGAATGTACATTGCACTCCAGAATTTTATCCCGTTGCCGGCAGCGCCCTCGGTCAGGGCTTTAAACTTTTTCGAGTTACTAGCCAGCACAAGAAATATCATCGCTATGCCTACACCTCCAACATTAGCATCGACGTTCAGTGCTACACCGATTGATTCTCCTATTACCATGCCCAGGACTAGACATCCTGAAAGTAGCGCTACACCGTAAACTATCATTATTATTTTCCTCGTTAGGTATCGCTCACACTTTTTAGGTCGAGTTGGATGATATGACGGTGGTCAAGTAAGTGCAATTTGAGGTCCTATGCTGGATCTAATGTTGCGAATTGGGGTGAGGGTGCTATATTAAAACTTTAAATTATGACGACTACTCAGTTTTTCCGAGGAAGAGACAATGCCTAAACTACTTGTAATTATTTTGAGTCTCACTATTAGCTTGATAGGGGCTAGTTATGCAGAAAACCCCTTCAGCGCAGACCAGTCTTTTGGTGGTCAGATACCTATGGAGGGACAACCAATCACTTTAAAGGAGGCGATAAGCCAAATTGGAAGCGCCGGAGATCAATTTCTTAAGATCGAGGGTCAGATAACAGAGGTATGCCAAGCCAAGGGTTGTTGGATGATATTAGTGGAGGGAGACACCTATGCAAGGGTGACTTTTGAGGACTATGGCTTTTTTGTTCCGACCGAAACAAGCATGCAAAGATCTGTGATTTATGGTCAGCTGAGTGAGCGAACGCTTTCTGGGCAAGAGGCGGCGCATTTTGCGCAAGATGCAGGTTCTCAATCTAAAATTGAACTTGAAGGCGAGATTAAGGAGTATTCAATTCTGGCTAGAGGAGTACAGCTCGAAAATCGAAGTTAAGGGTTCCAGTTATATGAAAAAAGGAAGGCATTGCCTTCCTTTTTTTTGCTTCTAACATTGGCTTTTTGTAATCCCGGCCCTCCGCACAGCACGGAAGGGCCGGGCATTCAAGGAGCGTTTGAATAAAGCTCTAGAAAAGTAGAGGCTTATATCTCAAACATTGCAATACAGCATTAGGCCATTATGTTGTGTTGCGATCGTAATCGTACCACTCTATGTTGTGTCACACAAGCAAACAGCGACACAAGCTGGGGCTATAATTAGTCATAAAGTTGTTTAAGTGAGGGGGTGTACTAGATAGTAAAGTAATTACTTTACTATCTAGTAGCAAATTAAATTATGCGGATACTGAAAGCTGTGTGAATTCAATTAGAGTTCTCGTAACCAAATGTTTCTAAACGAAACCACTTGGCCATGATCCTGGAGCAAGAGCGGCAATTTCCCGGAGCAGTCCATAGTTTCTCTAATCTCATATGGCTCGCAAATAGCGGAGTACTCCGGCACCCTCGGAAAGGTACTACCGAGCAGCTCCACGTGGTTTAGCACCAAAACACCGTTATGAAACAAGGTTATGTATGCAGGCGACTCAAGTTCATTGTCTCTATTATAAATTGGTGCCTTGAATACAATGTCGTAGGTTTGCCATTCCCCGGGTGGACGCGAAGCGTTAACAAGGGGTGGATATTGATGGTAAACCGACCCCGCTTGACCGTTGACATAAGTAGGGTTTTCCCAGCTGTCGAGCATTTGAATTTCAAACAGTGCTTGCATGAATATGCCGCTGTTGCCTCTGCTTTGACCTTCNCCNTGAATNGTTGCGCTTGGCATCCATTCAATATGCATCTGGATGTCACCAAAAGCTTGNTTGCTCACAAGTGTCCCNGTCCCATTTGCNACAGTCAAAATNTCATNCTCTATGATCCATTGTGATGGCTCACCGGAACGNACGTGCTCCCAGCTGTCCATATTTGTACCATCAAAAAGAATGANTGCATCTGATGGNGGTTGACCGTTCGCNACACCGGTAACCTTAGNAGGTATAGGACCACTNGGATCACCGAGGATCGCCGTCTGCGCNGANATCTTTCCTACAAGNCATATAAATAAAAAAGCAAAGCTGNTTATTCTCATTNGGTNGTCGCCTTATCAAAAATAAATGTTACTCAGTGAATTAATACTGTAGGCCACTGAGTCAAGGCCATCCTCGGGGAAGTCGTGTTCTACGAAATAATGTTTAATGCCAGCAGTTTCAGAATGCGAAAAAATTTCCGCGAAATCAATTTCGCCTCTCCCAACATCAGTCATTTCTCCCGCGCTATTTCGGTCTTTGACATGCACCATTGGAAAACGGCCAGGATTATCTCTAAACAGCGTAATTGGGTTTATGTTTGCGTTCACAGCCCAGTATAAGTCCAGTTCAAACGANACTAGTTCCGGGTCCGTGAGGTCTAAAAGTTGGTCATATCCCGTTCTGCCGCTTTGTGACTCAAATTCAAAGCTGTGGTTATGGTAGGCTATACTGAGACCAGCTTCTTTACACTTTTCTCCTGCCTCATTTAACGCTTTTGCGTGACCTTCAAAGTCAGACAACGATCGTTCATTTTGGGGAACAGATGGGACCACGATATAGCTCTGCCCAATTTCAAGGGCAATATCTATCTGCTTCCCTAAGTCTTCTCGAATTAGATTGAGGCCCACGTGTGCCGCCGGTGATGACATTCCTAGCCGTCCTAATAAATCACTTACTTGTTGAGGTGACCGTCCGTAATAACCGGCAAATTGCATCTCTTTGTAACCTAGTTCGGCTACTTTCTGTAAAGTACCCTCAAAATCAGCCGCCATTTCCTGCCTAAGTGTATAAAGCTGAAGTCCAACACGATCTACCTTACGACTTTGAGCGAGTGCAGTCTCCAGCGGAATGATGGCACTAACACCTAAGGCACTGGCGCGACGCAAAAACTCTCTTCGAGATTGTATTGGATTGCTCATTTTTTTCTCCTGATAACTTAGTGAGATAAGTTTATCGGATCGCGCGGGCTTGTGACAGTAGTTAAAACCGATACGAAATTCAAGAACCAAAAGATAACCACACACCTCCTGAAGTGCTCGATTTGACAGCTGTTTCAATAAACTGCATCCCTCTAATTCCATCATTAATCGTCGGAACTAAAGAGTTGGTTTTAGAGTTTGATCTGTGAGCCATTATTAGATCAGCNGTATCACTATAGATGTTCGCNAAACCCTCNATAAAACCCTCAGGATGCCCGCTNGGAATTCGAGTTGCNTCCCCAGCTAANGAGCCNATAGAAGGCCCGCCTCTGGATAATGTGCGAAGGGATTCACCTAATNGCGAAAANTNCAAGAAATTGGGATTTTCTTGTGACCACTCAATACCCGCCTTGGTGCCAAAAACTCGAATNTTTAAACCGTTTTCTTTACCGGTNGCTATCTGGCTAACCCAGAGCATACCTTTCACATCGTTTGTATATTTCATTAGGATATTAGCGTTATCGTCGAGCTCTCGCCCTGAGACCATTGAATCTAAGTCGGCGAGTAAATCTTTCACCTGCAGTCCCGTAACGAATTCGGATAAATGGAAGGCGTGGGTGCCGATATCACCAATGGCACCGCCAATTCCGGCTTTCGCCGGGTTGGTTCTCCAAAGCGCTTGTTTATGACCAGTTTTCTCGATATCAGTGGCCAGCCAACCTTGGGCATATTCTATTTGTATCACCCTCAGTTCACCAAGATCNCCNTTTTGAATCATCTCACGTGCCTGTCGGACCATTGGATAGCCACTATAATTATACGTAACAGCGAAAACTAATCCGGTGTCTTTGACAATGGATGCTAACCCCTCTGCGTCAGCAAGACTTGATGTGAGAGGTTTATCACAGATTACATGAATACCATTATTCAAAAACGCTTCAGCTACTTGTGCATGCAGATGGTTTGGTGTGACGATTGCGACAGCTTCGATACCATCTTCCAAAGAGGCTTCAACTTCCGCCATAGTGTCAAACGAAGAGTAGCTTCGCTTCTTATCTAAATTAAGACTAAGAGCTGACTCTTTAGCAGTATTTGCATCACTGCTAAGAGCTCCGGCCAAAAGTTCATAACGATCATCAAGNCTTGCCGCCATTCGATGAACTTCACCAATAAAGGATCCCTTTCCACCNCCTACCATTCCAAGTTTAATCTTGCTCATTTTCAACTAACTCATTTTGTTTTCGATGTTCAGGACACTGCAAATCAAACTGAAATTACCCAACTAAANATTTTTGTAGTANNAGATCAGTAGTTCGAATTATTTGATCCCTAGTATTTTCTTATTTGTGTCTTCATCGACACCTGCGTCAGCAAAGTCATCAAATGCTTTGTCTGTTACTCGAATTATATGATTCTCTATAAACTGAGCTCCTTCTCGAGCACCATCTTCTTGATGTTTCAAGCAGCACTCCCACTCGAGTACCGCCCATCCCTCAAAGTCATTTGCTGCGAGTTTTGAAAAAATACTCTTGAAATCTACCTGCCCGTCGCCCAAGGATCTGAATCTACCGGCTCTATCTATCCATGATTGGTAACCACCATATACTCCCTGTTTGGCGGTGGGGTTAAACTCAGCGTCTTTGATATGGACTAATTTGATACGTTCCTTGTACTCATCAAGAAAAGCCAGATAGTCAAGTTGTTGAAGGACTAGATGGCTTGGGTCAAATAATATGTTACACCTGGGGTGATTTTTTACTCGCTCAAGGAACATTTCAAACGTGATACCATCGTGAAGATCTTCTCCNGGGTGTATTTCAAACCCAATGTCGACACCCGCCTCTTCAAAAGAGTCTAGAATTGGATGCCAACGTTTTGCCAGCTCATCAAAGGCTAGCTCAACAAGGCCTTTCGGCCTTTGGGGCCAGGGGTAAAGGTACGGCCAGGCAAGCGCGCCTGGAAAACTCGCATGAGTGGTCAAATTAAGATTTGAAGACGCTTTTGCTGCTAGTTTTAGCTGCTCAACGGCCCATGCCTGTCTAGCCGCCGGATTATTCCTAACCTCGGGCGCGGCAAAGCCATCAAACATGGAGTCGTATGCCGGATGCACAGCGACTAGCTGTCCCTGCAAGTGAGTCGACAGTTCCGTAAGTTCAATGCCATGGTTGTTTAGAGTTNCCTGGATATCGTCACAGTAACTTTTACTATTNGCAGCCGTNTCTAANTCAAAGAGCCGGCTATCCCAGCTCGGAATTTGCACACCCTTGAACCCTAATTCGGAGGCCCAACTGGCGATTTCTTCGAGTGAACTGAAAGGAGATTGATCGTCGGCAAATTGCGCAAGAAAAATCGCCGGGCCCTTTATCGTTTTCATGCCGAGTTTCCTTTTTTAATCTCGATACATAGAGATTTAGTCTATAATCTATTGAACATATTGGGCAGTACTTTTGAGTTCAACGCTTTCTGCCCCTTTATCAGGTGGGAGTGCAATTCCTCTGCGACTCCGGGATACTCTCGAGTGAAACTATAAGTTTCAGACGGGTCTTTTTCGAGGTCGAAAAGTAATCCATTCGGGGCATAATAGGAGTTTGGATTATCAAAACTCGGGACACCAGTNCGATAGAAAGTCTCTACCACAAGCTTCCATTTGCCACTNCGCACAGCAGCTATGCGATCATTGTTAAANAAATACAAATAGTCATGAGGAGATCCTTCACCGTTGGTCAGNACNCCACGTAGGCTTNTGCCATCTGGCGNCGTCTCAGATGAAAGAGAGACGCCAGCNAAATCGAGAATCGTGGGCAGAACNTCGATGTTCATAGCAGCGTGAGAGTTACGCTGGTTNCTGGGTATTGTAGATGGCCAGCGAGCAATGAATGGAACCCTCAACCCACCTTCCCAACTAGTCCCCTTTCGGTTCCTNAACTGACCAGAGCTACCCTCAAACCAGGGCCCGTTATCAGACGTAAAAATAACCATTGTGTTCTCATCAATGCCTAGTTCATTTAATTTTTCTAAGATCTGACCCATGCTCCAATCTATGGTTTCTACTACATCGCCATAAAGACCAGCACTCGATTGACCCTCGAACTCTTCGGTAACAAAAAGGGGAACATGAGGAAAACTATGCGGTATGTATAAAAAGAACGGGTTGTCCTTGTTTTGTTCGATGAATCTCAATGCCTCTGAGGTGTATCTCTGAGTCAGTGTGGTTTGATCTACGGGATCTTCAATGATTTGATTATCTCGATAAAGTTGGAAAGGTGCCATGTCNTTTGAATGAAGTGCTCCATAAAATTCATCAAAACCATGGTTNAGGGGGTACCACTCTACTCGAGAACCAAGATGCCACTTCCCAAATATTGCTGTGTTATAACCTTCTCCCTTCAAGGCTTCCGCAATTGTAATTTCTGTTTCAGCGAGGTGAATATCATTTGTTGGTCTGGCAACATCGTCTACCAAACCAAGTCTAATAGGATATCGCCCTGTGAGAAGTCCGCCACGGGAAGCAGTGCATACGTTGGCACTTGCGTAAAATGAATCGAAGACAATACCTTCTGCGGCCATCCGATCAAGGTTTGGTGTNTTGATCAAACTTGATCCGTAAACACCCAAATCNCCAATGCCTAAATCGTCAGCCATTATGACAATAAAATTCGGCCTTTCGTTTTGAGCCCATACAAATGTGNCGCAAAGTAGACCTAAAGAGAAAAAAAGAAATTTAATTTTTGGCATAGCTNATTCTCAAANATTTAATGAAGTTTGAAACACTAAAAATGGAAGATTGGTCGGGACGGATTTAAANTCATGATTAGTTTTGGTTAGGAGACCTGCGCTAGATNTCAGAGAGAAGCCCTAAAACGGCGCCAGATGGATCTTTAATTACGCAAAAGCGCTGATTGCCCATTCGCCTCGGTCCGTCAATAACTTCGCCTCCAAGTTTTTCGCATTTTTCAATACTTTTTGCAACGTCTGCAACCCGGACATACATTAGCCACTGCGCTGGAAGATTTGCATTAGGNCCGCGTGCATGACATACCCCTGCTACGGTCTTTGTAGTTCCCGGTAGATTAATGTTGTAATCGCTGTAACTCCCCATGTCCTGTTCAGAGCTTGACCAGCCAACAACCGAACAGTAGAAATCACGTATACGGGAAGCCTCGTTAACTGTGAGATCTAACCACTCTATCCTTCCGATTTCGCTCGNTGATTNATCGCTATCTTTTTGNTCGTTCTCTTNTTCCACTGCGTATTCCTTGCGAATCGATAAGAATGCTCTATGTCACGACGACTTCTATCTTAACCGTNAGGGNAANGTNAATANTTCTGACNCAAGAGGNTTTCGCAGCTCNAGCATGGGNNCNCNAAACCTCTCTTATTCCCCAAGGCTGAAGACATAGAGAGCATTTCCTGAACTGGGATGCCTTATGTCTGGAGCAACCACTCGAGGTACTGTTCTTGGGCTAACCCCTCGTGCACCCATCGCGCTAGTTACAGCAATATATTGTTTACCATCAATGCTAAAAGTAGCTGGATGACCTTGAACAGATGTTCCTAAGCGAGTCTCCCATAATATCTCGCCGGTAGTAGCATTATGAGCTCTGAAGTAACGGTCTAGGTCACCTACAAAAGCAATGTTTCCGGCTGTCGATAAAACTCCAGTCAAGAGCGCTGCGCGTTGTTCATAGGACCATATCTCTTCCATGGTATCGACATTGAAGGCTGCTAGTTTACCCATGTTGCCGTTCGATCCTGGCATTTCAAACCACCGTCTATTGGCAGCAGTTCCTCCTGCTCCATGTACCAATGGTACTTCTCGTGCTGCTATTTCCAAACAAGACTGGCTGAGGGGAATTATAAGAGAAGCGGAAGGCTCATGATAACTCATTGAATGCCAATCTTTCCCGCCAGCAGTTGAGGGGCAGACTGATATCCACTGATCTATTTGAGCGTTCTGAATATCCTGACGATATGTTACTTCTCCAGTTTTCTTGTCAATGTTCGTAAAAGCATTTTGGAAAATAGTTTCCTTAAAGTCGACAAACTTTCCGGACACTCGATCATGTTTCCACAAAATTCCATGTTTGCCGATTGAAAACACTAATTTATCATCGCCTCGATCTATTAAAACCCGCTCAAAGACTTCGTCCAAATCCAGCGCCTCTGCCGGGACATGTTGGAAGTGCCAATCTAGTTCCCCGTTATCTACATCGATAGCTACGGTCGAATTGGTAAACAAGCCGGCATCAAAAATAGATAGAGACCGACTTGCGGGCATCCAGGGTTTCTGTTGGGCTGTGCCCCAGTATGTTAATTTTAGCTCCGGATCATAGGATCCCGTGATCCATGTTTCACCTCCGGCACGAAATAGATCATCAATGTCTCCCCAAGTATCTCCCCCTGGGGTTCCGGATTCTGCAATCGTGTTGAATCTCCACGCAAGTTCACCGGTGTTCGCATCATGAGCGCTGATATAACAGTCCTCTTCGATAAACCGAGAACAGCCTAACAGGCCTTGAATTACTTTTCCGTCAGCAACTATTGGTCCACTGGAATTTCCGAAGCCTTTAGACCCATCAGCAATTTCCACCTCCCATACTTTTTCGCCTGTGACAGCATCAAGAGCTAGTAGTCTAGCATCAGTGGTTGCATGAATAATCTTGTCATTATAAATAGCGATATTTCTCATATCTTCACTATCAAATGGTCCGGCGTGATGTTCCCAAATAAGCTCGCCTGTTTTCCCGTCTAAAGCCTGAATTATATTGCTTGTATTTATAAGGTATATGACCCCATTGTAAACGAGAGGAGACGGTTCTCCNTCTCCCTCATGCATATTCCACATCCATTCGAGCCGGAGATTTCCAACATTATCTGAGTTNATTTGGTCGAGCTCGGAAAAGCTCCATGCTTGGTAGTTCCCTCTTANCATTAACCAATCATTTGGNGAAGGGTTGGTAAGCATAGCGTCAGTCACAGGGGAATANTTTTCTACTCGTCCGGGGGCTACCACGCCGGTAGGTCTATTTGGTTCGATTCTCTGTTGTGTCAGTGTAGGATTAACCCCGGGGATGTTGGTAGCCATTGCGTAACTAGCATTCTCATCGAGTGCAGGGTTTAGGTCTGCAACACCGTTAGTCCTCATCACGTGAGCAACTATTGCCCAATAGTCGTCATCGCTAATTCCGGCGTTACCTCCGGGAGGCATATTAGACTTGAGGAAATTAAAAAACTCATAAGGCGATTGCCTGCCGTAACTACCTAAAAAACCTCCTCCGCTGAGCATCGGGCCAAGAGCAGAACCCTGTAACTCAGCTCCATGGCAAGCACCACAATTGGTAGTATAAGTTGCAGCACCAGTGTCAGCTTGGTCTGCGAAAGTAACCATAGATGTCTCTACGTTAGTTTCTGACTCGCTAGTTGCTGCCGTTGATTGAACGTTATCNCTTGTTTCGGTTCCGCAAGAAACCAGAAAGGATAAAAATAGTGTCTTTGGAAGTAATTTATGTATATTCATATCTTTAAACCCAGGTATGACGTTTTGATTAGTTTTAATTCTCTGGCAACGAAAAAACATATAAGGCGTTACCCGACCTTGGATAGGTAATTTCCGTAGCGATAACTCCAGGAACGACTCGAGGACTTGTCCCTCCCAAAGCCGTAGTAACTGCNACATACTGTTTACCATCGACAGCAAAAGATACAGGGTGACCTTGTACTGATGTTCCTAACCTTGTCTCCCAGAGTACTTCGCCAGATTTTACGTCTAGTGCTTTGAATCGCCGATCGAGATCGCCAACAAAAACAAGATCTCCACCCGTTGAAATTGTTCCAGTATGAAGTGAGGCTCTTTGCTGGTGATTCCAAATTTCTTCTAAGGTGTCTACGTGATAAGCACCAACTTTACCCAAATTACCGTTAGTGCCGGGCATTTCAAAAAATTTCCGACTCGCACCGACTCCGCCTCCTCCTTGGACTAGCGCGACTTCTCGTGCAGCATTTTCAAGACAAGTTTGGCTGAGTGGTGCGACGATTAAACCAGACGGAGGATGGTAGGTCATTGAGTGCCAATCTTTTCCGCCAGCGCTGGATGGGCAAGCGGAAGTCCACTCATTTAGTTGCGCATTCTGAATGTCTTCCCGATAAGTTACAGCCCCAGTTTCCGGATCGATATGAGTAAAGACGTTTTGAAACATAGTCTCGGTGAATTTGAGAAATTTCCCACTGACCCGATCGTTTTTCCAAAGAATTCCGTGTTTACCTAGCGAAAAAACTAGCTTTTCATCACCCCTGTTGATGAGCACTCTTTCAAAAACCTCATCAAGGTCCAGAGCTTCGGCCGGCACGTGCTGGAAATACCAATCNAGTTCCCCGGTATCAACGTCCACNGCAACCGTAGAATTTGTGTAGAGGCCATAATCAAATATTGTCATATGGCGTGATACCGGTACCCATGGTTTTTGTTGCGCGGTCCCCCAATAGGTCAGTCGCAGATCAGGGTCATAACTCCCCGTAATCCAAGTATCTCCGCCAGATCTAAACATATTGTCCAGGCCACCCCAAGTATCTCCACCAGGTTCACCCATCTTGGCTACTGTAACAAACCGCCAAAGTAGCTCCCCATCGTCAGCGTCATGTGCGCTGATGTAACAGTCTTCTCGCGTGTAGCGTGTGCAACCTGCCAGACCAGAAATGACCATGCCATCAGCAACAATGGGACCGCTTGAGTTCGAAAATCCCTGACGATTATCAGCAATCTGTGTTTCCCACACCTTTTGGCCGGTTCTGGCATCAAGAGCAACAATACGGGCATCAGTTGTGGACTGAATGATTTTGTCATCATACATGGCTATGTTGCGCATATCTTGCCGATTCGCAGGCCCAGTCCAATGCTCCCAAATCAATTCGCCGGTTTTTCCATCTAGTGCCTGAACGACGTTTCCGGGATTGATGAGATAAACGATACCGTTATAAACGAGGGGTGCGGGTTCAGAATCCCCTTCATGCATGTTCCAAACCCACTCTANTCTGAGGTTCTTNACGTTTTCTGTATTGATCTGTGTCAACGGACTGTAACTGTGTGCGTAAAAATTGCGTCTATGCATCGGCCAGTCTTCAGGGTTTGGATTGCGGAGTATTTCCTGTGTTAGTGGTTTGAAGGAAACAAAATCCTCAGTATTACCGTACACAGTCAGACCTTCCGGTGCAGGTGGTTCTGACCGATCTCTTTGGGCCACTGCTCGCGAAATATTGTCTGCAATTTCAAAGTCGGAGGTTGATGTGATTGCCTCGCTTAACTCATCTACTCCGTTGACGCGCAAAATATGCGCGACGATATTCAAGTAGTCTGAATTGCTTATGTTTTCATTACCCCCTGGTGGCATATTTGCTTGGATGTTACCCAGCAGAAGGGCAGGTGTTTGTGTGCCCCACCTTTGAACGAAGGAATACCCGCTTAATAGTGGACCTAACGTAGAGCCTTCCAGGTTCGTGCCATGGCATGTTGCGCAGTTAGTGGCATAAAGGTCAGCGCCGGTTGTCACTTGATCATTAAAGGTCATTNGTGCANCTTCCCCNGATGNCCCCAAATCAGGCTCGGGTTCCCGACCACTATTGTCGCTGCAAGCAACCAGCCAAGTNATTAATAGTCCNGAAAGAAACAGTTTCATGTNTAGCAATTCTTGAGAATTAATCATGGGAATAATCCGATTCTATAAACCTGAGAAGTGACTGAGTAAAAAGACCCAACCGCGCAACTCTCCAGGGGGATTACTCTCGGAATGAATTTGAATATAGAACTCATTGTTGCTAAGGGCTGCGACTTGCTCGTCCGATAATGATAAGGTTCCGCTGAGTTCGCCTTCGGTAGATTGAGAAACCTCAAGGGTATGAATTACCGGCCCAGGTTGAGCAGGGGGTCCGTTATGGATGTGTGCCCCAGTTGCCGCAGAGCTCATTCCAGAAAAATTTCCTTCAACAGTGAGTGAGTTACCGTTTAGTGTCAAGATTACCTCGCCCTCACCCAGAATCGTGGTAACGGTTTGAGGAGTTGTTGGCATAGGCGAAAGCCGCGCTCTGTAAACCTCTTGAGCCTGAATATTTGCTGATAAAAGAAGGCTACCCACTACCAGCATTGGTAATAAATTTCGGCCGAGTTTCATAAGTACCTCTTGGCTCTAATTGTTAAAGGATGAGTCATCAAAACTAACAGGAAAACACGAGGTATTGCAATGATCATACAAAAACTATGACAAAATTCAGTCAGTTACTGAAATGAACTTTTTCAATTATNGGCATTTAAAATTTTCAGCAACCCAATTTTTAGGATCATTTGCACCACTAATTGNACCAACGTACTCTGCTTGTTTTGGATAGGTGCATATTGGCCGCTGGTTGTCGACTACCCCATCGGTAAAATGTTCTGCGACCACATGGTCTGGGGCAATTCCATTTTCGACCCAATCAACCATCGGGGCTAGTTTATCCCAAGTATTAGGACCCGGGCCCCCTCCGCAGTGACCCATCCCAGGAGCCATAAAAAGGCGCGCTTTCTCGCTTGCTGTTTTCAGGTCTCCACCGAATGTGGCATTTACCATTTCTTCAAAATAGTCGACTGTATCTTCACCAACAATTAAGGTGTCTGCCCACCCGTGATAAATTATCAATCTCCCATCATGATCTCTCAAAAAACTCCTTAAATCCGGATCTGTAGCATCGGTGATCGACTTCATTAGATCTCCTTTTCCCGAATAAAAATCGTTAATATCATAATCTTTCCAGTGGAATTCTGGTGATGGCCCTGTTGTTTTAGCTTCGTATTCATAGTCCCGTATATTTGGAATGGTCTTCCCAGGATCATTTTCGTAGAACAAATAATTCATGTGGTCACCTGCCACCCCAACCAGCTTAGAGGGACTCATGTTGTTTCCCTCATACGGAATATAATAATTAACCCATCGAGGCTCTGATCCAAACGCTTTGCCGGGATACACATTCCTTCCGAGGTCATCGGTGGGGCCATGATAGAANTCCGTAATGGTACTTATCTGAGATTCATTGAAACACCCGCTTGAGTTTCCATCGGATCGACATTTGAGATCGTCCAAATCTGTAGCTGGGTCAAAGTTACAGGCCATCGGGTTATCAATTACACCGTCAGAAATTCCATCTAACGCGTCACATTTACTGAGTACCCTTTCATGCAGTGTCTCTATAAGCTCCAAGCTATCGTATGAGCCATCTCCATTAGAATCGGAGGCGAGGTTTCCAGCGAAATTTTCTCTATAGATGCGCTGAAGATTCCATACGCCTGAAGCGTTCAACGCTTGGTATGCGAATGCTGGCGCACCCGCCACAATGCCGTCAAAATCTTCGGGGTAGCGCTGGGCNTCCATGAGACCTTGGCGCCCCCCCTGTGAGCAACCCTCAAAGTAGGAATAATTGGGTGGCTTGTTGTAGTAATGATTAACAAGTAATTTTCCGGCCATGACAGTCAAATGTACAGCGCGATAACCAAAATCAATCTCCGCTTGTCTATTGTTAAAAGCGAATGAAGCTCCCGGTTCGACCCCATTGTCGTGACCCGTATTACTATTGGTTACCGCATAACCTTCTGCAACGCGATGGTCAGCGTAATCCAAATCTCCGTCTTTACCCCCATCGCCCCACTGCAAAAATCGACCGTTCCAGTTTTGTCTCAAAGGAAGTTGTGCATGAAAATGAATCGCAGGAGAAATTATGCCACGAACATAGCAATATTGGTCTACCGATACATCGTTTTCCCTTATTTCTGCTGAGATGATGGTAAGATTGCGAATATTCTCTAGATCCTCACAAGCGATTCTTTCATCCAAATTTGTGGTTTGCGCGTGAGTTAGATACGGACAAATAATTAAGCCGAGGGCGGCGATAGTTTTTCTATATTTCACGGTTATCATAGTTCAGTGCTTCTTTGTTATTGTTTTGAATTTTTGATNGGAGAGATTACANGCAGTGTGTGGTCGATTCAATGTTATAGATAGTCCCGAAGTCAAGGATTTGTGTGAAAATCTGGGCGTACCCTTAGATACGATCTCGACTCAACTAGATATCGCACCGGGAGGCAAGATAAATATCATCCATGGAGGTGCCTCAGCAAGGCAAATTTCAGAAGCAACCTGGTGGCTATTACTAGAAAATAGAAATTTAAAACCAAACTATCGATACGCCAGTTTTAATTCAAGATCCTCCAAGTTGTTTACCAAAAATTCAATATCATATAAGCCTTTTAGGGAATCGCGCTGTATCATTCCATGTTCAGCTTTCATAGAGGGTCTAGGTGATAAGAAGACTTATCACAAAATTGAACTCGAGAATTCGGCGATCGCTTTTGGAGGGCTCTATAGGGAATATTTGAGCCAAATTACAGGAGAGACTGTCTACTCCGCGTCAATAATCACCCTTACACCGCATTCGCCAGAATGGCAAAAAATTCATCCCAAATCGATACCGCTGATGATTGATTATTTGGATGATCGGATAGTAGACCTTTGGCTTGATCCCGCCTTTAAAACAGTTACCCATTTCCAATCACTTCTTACTAAAAATTGTAATCGACACATGAGAGTTACGCCTATAGGTAAGCCGAGCCAATGGGATGCTTTAGGTCAGAGCTTTTCGGTGCTTGCTTAGGATGCAAAAATTCTAAATCATTCTTTAACGAGTTGGTTTAAACTTTANGATGCGAGCCAAAGGATAACCCCGCAGCAAGCAACTATGATTTGTCCTATGTGATCTGTTAGAGCAAATAGCACAGGATCTTCCGACATTTCTCCCTTCAGAGCAGTTTTCCAGATGCGAAAAAGTAAATAAGAAATAAGAGGAAAGATCGCCCATAAAATAAGTGGCTCTGCATAAAGCTCGGTAGTTTTTGGATCNGTGATATAAAATGCGAATATGCCTATCGCGATAGCAGAGGAGAANATTCCTGTATACTTCAAAAAATTCATGTGCTCTTTGTGATAGGCGCGGCCCTCAATCTTTGTTTTACCAGCAGACATTATGTTGAATAACTCTGCCACACGCTTAACTAATGCTAGTCCAAGGAACAAGGAAAAAGAAAACCCTAGAAGCCACGAAGTAGTCTGCAATTCTATAGATTCAGCGCCTGCCATTATTCTGAGAGTGTATAGAAAAGCAAGTATTACTACGTCTAACATAAAAATATTTTTTAAATAAAAACTATAAGCAAAATTGATTAACCCATAGATGAAGAAAATTATGAGAAAGTTAATTGGCAAGTAAAAAGCAGTGATTGCACCCAAAACAAATAAGCATGGCGCTGCGATTAGTCCAGTCACTACTGAGAGACTCCCGGATGCGAAAGGCCGATTGAATTTTGTAAGGTGGTTTCTATCGTGGGATAAATCAAAGAGATCATTCATTAGATAAACACTCGAGGCGCAGAGTGAAAAGCTAATAAATGTGATTAATAAATCTGAAATTAAGCCTGTGTTCGATAGCTGATGAGACAGTATTAGGGGAATGAATACTAATAAATTCTTTAGCCATTGATGAGGGCGGACTGATCTAAATAATTGGCTTAAAGCAGGTTCTGGAGGATCAAAGCTAAGGGTGTTTTTAAATTTTTTGGAATTTATTGTCTTAACTTTACAGTTGACGATTACAGCCTGCGAGGCTTTGTTCCAAATTACTGTGTCTTCTCGCGAATTACCCGCATAGGAAAAAGGCTTTCCTTTCGTGAGCATTTCTATTTTTTTTAATTTTGTTCGACTGGTGAGATTAATATTTTTGTCACTGCCAAAAGTTGAATCAAAGAGTTTCATGTGATTGTTTACTTCGTCGACAGCTTTTTGACTTGACCCGGAAATAAGTATTAGTTCCCTGTTCTCTTTCTTTTGCATGTGTAAGTATTTTAAAAACTCAGTATTCACAGGCAGAGTCTCAACAGGCATATCAACCCTCTTTGATAGCTGAAATTTTAGATAGGCACGACCTCTGGCTAGCCAAAATAAAAGTGACAGGCAGTAGAAAATATTTCTTTTTAAGAGGATAAGTATTTCTTCAAACAGAATGTCTGTTTTTAGCAGCGTTCCATCCAAGTCAACGAATAGAGGCGTGTTTTCTTTAGAATTAATCAATTTCTATATCTTGACTCTTTTGAAGATGGCTTCAGGAATCATGTGGATAGCTAACATGATGAAGCGCCAGTAAAATGGGGCGTAAATGACATGCTTCTTTTTACCGATGCCCTTTACAATAGTGGGAGCGATTGCTTCAGGTGAGGACCAAAGCGGCCCTTTTTCCAACTGCGCCGTCATTGGAGAATCTACAAGGCCGGGTCTAATATCAATAATATGTATATTTTCATTTAGCAAGCTTCCGCGTAGGCCCTGAAGGTAAGTGGAGACCATTGATTTTGCAGCACCATAAACAAAATTAGGTTGCCGTCCACGCTCTCCAGCGACGGAGGTAATAATGGCCAGAGTGCCTTTTCGCTCCTTTCTCAAATTGTTCACAATTTCAGTACATAAGGAGATAACACTGAGACCGTTTACATTAATGGCAGCTTCGGCTTTTTCATAGTTTGCCTGACATTCTTCCTGGTTTGGTAAGTTGCCATGGCAGATTAATGCGATATCGATGCTCCCCAAGAATTCAACTGCTGAATTAATAACCGACGAGTGATCGCTCGTATTTTCAGCATCGTAAAGAACTGCGCCTACTGCTTTTGCTCCTCTCACCTCAAGATCAATAGCTGCTTCTTGAAGAAGTAGCTTGTCCCTTGCAACTAGAAAAATTTTGGCATTTTTGACAGCATACAAACGAGATATTGACCGCGCTATCGCAGATGTTGCACCAATGATCAAAATATTCATAAGTTCGAGGTTAAATTTAGTTTGTTAACCCAAGTCGTCTTGATTGTTGGGAAGCAAAAATATTTTTCGGGTCATATTTAGCTTTAACAGAGATAAACTTTTCCCAATTTTTATAGGATTTCTTAAATACTTGCTCGCTCATTCTCGCATCTTTCGCAAGGTATTGCCTCCCTTCATACGACAACACTATTTCGTCTAATTCATCAAGCATTGGTAATAGTGTTGCATCCCTTTTGAAGTCCATAGCAAGCGTATAGCCAGCTTCAGGGAAAGAGAGATAATTGTCATTGCCCCTTACGAATTTTTTTAGAACTGATAGCGCTGGCGCTTTACCAGCGTCCGATATCTTTTTCAAAATTATTGTAATTGCCTCCAGCGAACAATCCATTGGGACCACAAACTGATATTGAATAAATCCCCTAGAACCATAAACCAAATTCCAGTTTGTTAAACCATCCAGTGGGAAAAAATAGGACTCATAACTTACTTTCTTTGATTTTTTTCGAATTACTTGAGACTGATAGAGTAGTTCGTTGAACACTTTTATAGAGTATTTGTTGAGTAATTTGGTTGGGGTTATTGAAGGAATCGGTAGCTCTCTTCGTAAAATTGGTTGCTGCAATCCCTTTTCGCTGTGATTCCCAACGTGAACCAAAGACCTTCCCCGTTTTTTTTCTTGTGCTAGCGCATCCAGCCATGCCACTGAATACTCGCTCTCTTCAGATTCATCAAATATATCCATGCACTCCCTAAGGTCGCCCGCAACCTGCGTTTTTTTATCAATAGAAGCACTTGTCACTTTTTTTATAATGATTGTGGCGTTAAGGATTACTCCCGTTAAACCCATACCGCCACATGTTGCCAGGAACAGGTCTTTTTTTTTGGATCTAGAACACTCTACAATTTCCCCGCTGGCTAGCAACAATTCCAAGCTGACTAAATGTTGGCAAAAACTTCCTGCCTGATGGTGGTTCTTCCCATGAATATCTGCGGCAATTGCGCCACCAACGGTAATATATTTAGTTCCGGGTAACACTGGCGGAAAATGTCCAGTTGGAATAACCAGATTAAGTATATCTTTAAGTTGGACACCCGAGCCGCATGTTATTGTATTTTTAGCGGTGTCTAATGAAATGAAGTTATCCAGGAATCGAGTATTCAAAACTTGGTCAGCTAAAGCACTATCACCATAGCTACGACCGCTTCCTCGGGTGATAATGTGACTGTCTCGCGCGTTATTTAAAAAGTGGCTTTGGGCAGACCTTTGTGAAACAGGTTCAATAATTTCTGCTATCGCAGTTGGGTATCGGCCCCATCCAGAAAGTTGCATCTCTTTTTCCAATATTTGTGAATAGCTATGGTGCTTGATTATTATTTATTTTACTTTAAATACCAAAATAAACGATTAATAATTATCTAAAATCAATTTACTAGGAATTGTTTTTTTAAGAGATATAGAATTTGATGAATCTCAGTGATATTGAAAAATTTGCTCGCAGTCTAGCGATAGAAGCAGGAAGCCTTATAAAAAGTGAGAGTGACGAAGGGGCATCTGTCGTTCAGACTTTTAAAAATGAGCATGAACTGGTTACCAGTGCTGATATTGCGGTAGATAAATACATCTGTCACGAGATCAATAAGGCGTTTCCCGAACATGCTATTGTCTCCGAGGAGACATTTCCTAAAACCAATGATTTTGATAAAACAGCGACCTCATTCTGGATAATTGATCCCATTGATGGAACTGTCAATTTTGCTCATAAGCACGATCAATCGGCAGTTTCCATTGCATTCTCTCAGAATGGTTATATCGAAATTGGTATGGTCTACAACCCGTTCACTAACGAGATGTTCTCAGCAAGCAGAGGAAAAGGGGCTTTTTTAAATGGGGAGCCAATTAAAGTTGCTGAAAAGAAAGATATGCGGCGCGCTATTGTTGCCACAGGATTTCCATACGAGAAATCAAATATTGAACCCATGATCAATAGAGTTGGAGAAATTCTTCGGCATTGTGCGGATATTCGCCGCCTTGGTTCGGCAGCTCTGGATATTTGCTGGTTAGCAGCAGGTCGCCTTGATGTATATTACGAAAGCTTGAATCTATGGGATTTCGCGGCAGCTCGGCTTATCGCCTCGGAGGCTGGTGCAGTATGTGGTCATTTCAGTGAAGTACCTGATGGTGCGGACCCCCAATTCTATGAAAACGACTTGTTAATTACGAATGTCTATTTATTCCCTAAGATTAAAGAAATTTTGCGAGCTGCAAATGCCCTAAAATAGGGCCTATCATATTGAGTCTAGTTGAGCCCCCGTCACGACAAAAAGAGTCATAGATCATTGACCTGCTATCATGAACCCCTTAGAGTTAGCTGGGATACAATTTTCCTAGTTAAAAAGATCGGCTTTTTGGCTAAATAGCCGAAAAGCGCTCTGGTCAACAATATTGGATGTTTTACTGAAAAAAGAGTTGAGGTGAGGGGATATGTTGAGAAGCTTACTTTCTATGTCAATCATGCTGCCCGTTTTGGTCAGTGCTGCTGACCGAGTAGGGGATTTTTCGCTACTAGACCAAGATGGTTATCACCATGGTATGAGCTGGTACGATGATCATGAAGCGGTGGTATTTCTTGTCCAATCGAATGACAGTGAATTTGTTTCGGCTGAAGTGTCTGAGTTTAACAAACTGAAATCGAGATATGATGATGCTGGGATAGAGTTCATGATGATAAATCCCATGGGCCGCCTTAATAGAGAAGCAGTGCAAGCAAAGGTAAAAGAGTATGGGGTCGATATACCAGTTTTGATGGATGATGCTAGGTTGATTTCAGAGGCTCTGGGTATCAAACGCTTGGGTGAGGTTCTGATTTTTGACCCAAAAAGTTTTTCCGTTGATTTTCGTGGAAGCGTTCAGTCAGCTGAAGTCGCTCTTAAGCAGTTGCTCGAAAACGAAGAAATATCTCCGCAGATCGTAGAAACAGATGGCACAGTGGTTAACTTTCCAGAAAAGGAGATTCCATCTTATGTAGCTGACATTGCTCCAGTTTTAGCTGAACAGTGTGCGAGCTGCCATCGTGAAGGCGGTGTCGCCCCCTTTGCAATGGATAGTCACACCATGGTCAAAGGTTGGTCTCCNATGATCCGGGAAGTATTGATGACTCGCCGAATGCCACCAGGTCAAATTGATGGACACATTGGAGATTTCATCAACGACAGACTGGTTGATAATAAGGATGTCCGGAATATCATTGCATGGGTTGAGGCAGGTGCTCCCAAGGATGGAGATTATGACCCACTTGCCAATTTAGATTGGCCAGAGTCAAAGTGGGCTTTTGGTGAACCAGATATGATACTCGATATACCTGCTACCACTGTTCCTGCGACTGGCAATGGAGTTTTTGTTAACGTAAAAGTTGTATTTGATATGCCTGAGGATCGATGGTTGCGGGGAAGTCAGATAATTGCCGGTGATCGCACCGTTTTGCACCACACGGTAAACAGATTGGATTTCCCTGGTGAATCCGGTCGTCGATTTTTAGGTGGCAGCGGTAATCCTGATAAGGCAGATATCACTGCATACATTCCAGGTGATACACCAGATCTAGCTCCGCCTAATACTGGTGGGTTAGTAAAGGCGGGCTCTACGTTAAACCTGAACATGCACTACACGCCGAATGGACGTGAAACTGTTGATAGAAGTCAGCTTGGTGTTTGGTTCTATCCCAAGGGTGAGGAGCCAGAGGAAAGAATGTCTGGACGCTGCGCGTGCGTCTTCCCTGGTGGTTGGACCACCATTCCAGCTCACGATCCTGCGTTTGAGCAAACTGCGAGTATCGTCATCGAAAACGATGCCCATATCCACAGTTACTTGCCACATATGCATTTTCGTGGCAAGCGAATGCGTTTCTATGCTGATTACCCGGATGGTTCCAGCGAAGAGCTAATCAACATTGCTAAGTACAATTATAATTGGCAACTCAGTTATACCTATGAAGAGCCAAAGTTTGTGCCAGCTGGAACTAAAATCACCGCGGTGGCAGCCTGGGATAACTCGTCACAGAATCCAGCAAATCCGAATCCTGACCGAAATGTAGATTGGGGCAACGAAAGCTGGGACGAAATGTTTTTCGGAGCTGTTAAATGGAAAAATGTAGAACAGGGAGGCGGTGATTAGCTTTAATCATCCTTTCGTGATTAATTTGTCTCAATCCTAAAACCGATAGCCTATAAACTGAGAGGCTATCGGTTTTTGTTGATCTTCTGAAATACTTTTTTACTATAAGATTTCAAATATGTCGTAAGCGACTTTTCCTTCGACTTGTTTTGATTTGCCTACAAAAACTTTATGATTCAACCAGTCGTATTCCTCTGATGCTGTATTGAACACAGGTGTGACTCTCCAATACAGTCCAGCATCACCTCGAGCCACTACTCCTTTATACGTCATGTAAATTATGGCGCCGTCGTCTGTTTCCAAGGTTATTCGCACATCTAGGCTGCTATGACCAGAAACTTGCGTGATCCAGTCGGCTCCACCATTATGGACTGTGCCTTGCAATCGTGCCCCAGAAAAAGTGCCGCCTGTGATAGGGGCAATGGATGTGTGTCCAGCATCAAGCTGCGGATCAACGTCCAATAAAAGCTCCATCAGAAACTCCGACTGAAGATCACTGGCCGGGGATTGCCCTGCTGCGGTAGATATTTGACCCAGCAGGATAAGACTCAAAAGAGCTGCTTGCAGTTTAATTTTTTTACATAAATAAGCCATGGGATTTTTCCTAGTAGTAGAAACACTTAATCTTATTGGTAATCGCTCAAGAAGTCATAATTTTTTGTATTTTAAAATTAGAGTCAAATCGCTTAAGGATCGAAGGTAGATAGAAGAGATCTAGTACTAGAGCCAAAACGACTATAGGCACAAGTAATTTAGCGGATTGCTGAAAGTATAAGGTATTAGCAAATATTAAAACGGTAGTCCCCAAAGCGAGCACCATGGTTGTGATGGTGAGTGCCGGCCCCGCGGTAGTGATAGAGTTTCCAATTGCAGGTACTTTGGCAATTCCATCACGACGGTTTTCAAGATAGTGACTAAGAATATGTACTGTGTCATCGACGACCAAGCCTATACTTATGCTAAAGAGCATCATTACAAAGGGGTCAAGTTGACCAACTAATAGAGCCCAGAATCCAAAGACCATTGTCGCAGGCAATAAGTTAGGGATAACACTCAAAAGCCCAAAGTAAAGACTTTTAAAACCAAGAGTTAAACAGATAGTAATTAAAAGTAGACTAATGGAATAACCTTGCAGCAATTCAATCGTTACCAGCTCATCCATCCTAGCAAAAAGTAAAACACCGCTACCATGAACCAGTGAGGCGGAGGGGAAATTCTCTGAAAACTCCTTTGTAATTCTCTGATCAAGATCGATCATTTGTTGATTAGACATCTCCCGAGCATTTATGACGACTGTGACTGCTGAATAGTCCTCATCAATAAATCTATTTAAGGGTATGAAGTTATCCTCTACTGTCTTGTAGGCATTCAAGTAATTTTCATTGGTCTGAATCTCTGTCGGTATACTGTATTTCTGCTCATCATTATCGCTAATAATTCTATTGATCGTTTTTATGACCTCAACTATGCTGATGACCGACTCGATCTCTTTCTGCTCTGACAACCAATTGGTAAATTCGTCAGTCTTTTGCAGAAAGAAAGGGTCGATAGCCCTGTCCTTAGTGTTGGTTTCGATGGCATAACTTAGACCTAAACCGCGATTCATTCTCTCTTCGACAACATCATAGTACTCACGAATTTCTGAGTCAGACGCTATGAAATCCAAGCGGTTAAAGTCGGTCTGATTTAGCGGTAAAAGAATAAAAGTAAACACCGCCAAAGCGGTGCATAGAGAGAATATTGCCTTATCATTTTGAGTTGCGAATTTAATAATGCTACGAAGTTGGGGCTGCAAAAAGTTTACGCCACTCGCTTTCGAAACCGAAGAAATCTTCGAAATTCTAACCAACATGTATGGCAGCATAAACACCGTTAGCATGTAGGCAAAGCCAATACCCACTGACACTATGCGTCCAAAATCCTGTATGGCAGGAGAAGAGGACATACTAAGGGAAGTGAATCCAATAGCGGTAGTTATCGCTGCAAGAGTTACGGGCCGCAGATTCGACTGCATGCTATAAATCATAGCATCAGTGTCATTTTTGTTTTGATGAAGACCCTGCTTGAATATCGATATTATATGCACACTATTTGCAACAGAGATGATGACAACAACTAAAGGGGCAATGACTGAGATGTTATTGAACGACAGATTAAAAAAACCCAAAACACCAACAGTACAAATAATAGTGAATGCGACATGGATGAGAATGCATGCTCCAATCGCTAACGACTTAAAGCAGTAACAAATAACAGCAACACAAAGAATAATGACCAGAGGCATTAACTTAGTTAGATCATCTACCATGTCTTGCTGACTTGCTTTTTCGAGTATCACATCTGAATTTGCAAGCACATTGACCGTAGGGTGCGCAATTTTCAATTGATCTTTAAGCTCAAGCACAGAGTCAGCAATTTCAATTCTTTCAGTGTTGGTAGCTTCTCGTGTATTAACGTCAATGATGGCAAATGTAAGGCTAGCGTCAGGCGAGAGCAAATTAGATGTTAAAAATCTCTCATTTCTGGCAGTTTCTCCTATTTCCGCTATTTCTGAATCGCTCAAGTCATTGATTGGCTCGCTGAATAATCGTCTTTGTGTTTCTGGGGATGTATAGCCGAGTATAGTCGTTATACCCTGAATTTTAGGAATTACAGTGAATTTTTCTGTCAGGTCAGCGATAGCTAAAAGTATTTTTCGATCAAAAACTGAATTATTTTTCTCAGCAATAAAAGCGAATCGAATTTCACCGTTTGATGGGAAGGTTCGATCAACTTCCTCTAATTCATTTAAATATGGATCACTTTTAGATAGTAATGCACTGAGTGAACTATCAAAAGTTGTTTTAAAGATTCCTGATCCAAAAATGCAGGTTAGAATCACAGAAAGAAAGAACAGCATAGTTCTGTTCAAAACAGTCGCTTCCGCGATTTTTGCCATTGACGGAGTTTTTAGGTTAAGTAAATTCAAATGGGTAATTCTGTTTCGTCTAAAATACTTCAAAAGAATAGTGTTCTACCAAAAAACTTTAAATGCAATCTTACGCAATTTTTCAAAATGCTATTTTCCAGTAAAAACGTCTAAGTCCGAAGCTAGGATTACCTCTCCATCATATAGCTCCTTTATTTCATCTAAAACAGTTGCTTCTTTTGTGCCATAAAATAATCCATGATAAAGAATAAGCTTTTCCGGTCGGGCTACATTGGCCAATCGAGCCAACTCGTCTGAAGTGGTATGCACACTATTGTGATATCGCTGGAACGCAGGTGAATTTCTTTCCAGTCCCGACCGGCTGATCACCTCGTGAAATAGTAGGTCAACACCCTTAGATTTTTCTGCAATCAAGTCGCTGAAAGCTGTGTCGCCGGATATTACAATTGATATGTCATCCGTTACGATCTTAAAACTATAAGCAGGAGAGATGTCTCCGTGATTTGCGAGAAATGCCTCAATTTGAAGATCATCCCTGTGAAGAATTATCCCTGGCTCAATAGTTGTGTCCTGGATCTTGAATCCCTCTGAATTAGCCACTGGCTGTAATCCATTGATTCTGAAATCTGCGTCTATAGCGATCATATCTGTTATCGCACTGGATATCCTCGAGATACCAAGTGGCCCCCAAACGAGCAAGGGATTTCTCCGTCGCCACCAGAGAGTATGTGCTAATTCAGATAAGTCCAAAGTGTGATCACTATGTAAGTGGGATAGGAAAACACAACAGATTTGGGAGGGATACAGCGAGGGTATGTCATATAAATAGCGAGCGATTGTAGCTTGGCGAACAGCTCCAGCGCCTGCGTCAAACAAGTAGGAATTCCCTTTGTGTATTACGGCAATACTAGGGCCAGCTCTATGAGCATCGGGAATAGGTGTGCCTGTGCCGAGAACGACCACCTTGGTTCCCGTTTGCATTTCACGATGGGTCGGTATTTCTCGAGCTTCGATCCTGGCGCTTGGCAAGGATATGGCAAATTCTCCCAAGCCGGTTGTGCTTGTTCGGCAGTTAACTAACACTGTCGCGAAAGCTGTGAGGATAAGAAGTGTTTTCATTTGGAGATATGGTGACCGCATTGACTAGCAATAGATTTTACTTAAACAACTTCTTGGTTATTATTTTGAGGACAGGCCTATAAACCCAAAACAAACTGCCGCTAGGTAAAGTTCATAGCTAATTGTTGAAAATCGCAACAAGGCAGCCCTTAGAGTCTGGCACGTTATCCATATTCACTTGGTTTCCTTCCAATATGGTGTCCAAAGCATCCTTTAAGTACCACTCGCTAGCGCTGTTGCGCTGTGTCTCATAACCGAGCTGATCATTGATCGGTCCCCGAAACAGAACCTTCTGTGTTTTTGGATCAAATACGAAAGCTTCTGCTGTCCTTTCAACACCAAGCGCTTTAGCTAATCTCTGACCTTCGTCCTTCATTATCGGGAAATCTATGCCAAACTCTTCCGCCTCTTTCGAAATTCTACTCAGGTTGTCTTGGATATTCGAATTGAACATGGTGAAAGCAATATTTTTACCAGCGTATTCATCACGAACTTCACGATAATTAGGCAGAGCAATACGAGCTATTGGACAGCCAACACCTTGCACGTAGAAGACTGCAAGGTCGTATTTTTCATAATCTTCTAAAGTGTGAACGTCGCCCAGATGATCTGTTAGCTCAAACTCTGGAACGGATCGCAACCAATCATCACCCAGCACCGATGAGTAATAAATCGTTACTAATACTGCTATCGGACCGTATTTTAAAAATTTCATCTTTTCCACTCCTGACATCTTATTCTAGGACAGGCTGCAATAAATTGCTACTGCTAGCGCTTATGATGTCTAGATAAAATATAATAGAAACAATAAGTTAATTCTTCTGGCTTTAAGGTTTAAAGTTCTTGAGGCTCTGAACCATCGAGGGTAAGCTGAACTCATAAAAATCTACTGAGTTAAAGNCAGAATGTATGCGATACCTGATATGATCAGGATTGGCAAACAATCAGAATTTGAGTCTTAGAGTTGAAATTTTTCATCTATGTAGAAAGAATCAAAATGTTATCTTCAGCTAGTGTTTTCCCTCAATTAACGAGACCGCTGGTTTGGAATGCTTTGTTCAAATAGTTGAGTTTTTGTAGTGAAAAATAAAAGTATGTCTAAACTAGTTACCCAAAAGTATGAGTCTCTTGTGTTTGGTAGGCCCAGGTTAGTCATCTTGATCTTGTTTTTCTTCCTGGTTTTCTTTTTNTGGCACGCNCAAAATTTTCGATTNGATGCATCNGCAGACTCTTTGCTGCTGGAGAATGATCCTGTACTTGAATTCTCTCGAGAGATAAGTGATCGATACGGTACCGGAGATTCGGTGGTTGTGGCATACACACCNAAAAGAAATCTTTTTGACCGAGCNTCCCTTNCACACTTAACACAACTCCGTGATGATTTATTGTCAATTCCTCGGGTCGGTGCTGTTGACTCCATNCTAAATGTCCCAGTCTTTGGCGATACACCCTTGACTGGAATTTCTGAGGATTACCTAACAATTTTAGATCAGGAACAAGATCTGCAACTTGCTCAAGAAGAAATCATGGCTAATCCTGTCTTTCAAAATGCTTTGNTAAGCCTAGATGGAAATACTGCGGGCTTGCTCGTCGCCTTTGAAATCGATGAAAGATTAAGAGAGCTGCTTTTTCAAAGAACAAACCTCCAGAATATTCGCCAATCAGGTGAATTAACATTAGAGCAAAGTCTCGAGCTACAAAGAGTTGAAGCAGAGTATGCCGAATACACCGTGTTTGCTGCAGATAGACAACATGAGTTGATAGGAAGGATTCGTGAAGTTTTGGAGGGCTACAAAGACGAGGCCGAGATTTTTCTGGGTGGTGCGCCAATGATTGCAGATGACCTTGTGACATTCGTTCAAGCTGATCTCCAGACATTTAGTATAGTTGTTGTTCTACTTATCATAGTGGCCTTAGGACTCATATTCAGAAAGATTCGGTGGGTGGCGATGCCATTGATTTGTTGTTTTGTTGCAGGGACGATTATGGTTGGAATTTTGGGCTTAATGGATTGGAGAGTAACGGTGGTCTCGTCCAACTTCATATCCTTATTACTTATAATCACCATCTCTTTGACCGTACATCTAATGGTTCGTTATAGAGAGCTAAGAGCAACCCGGCACTTCACCAACCATGATAGGTTGTTGCGACATTCCGTGAAAAGTATGTTTCGACCCTGTCTCTACACTGCCCTTACTACGGCGGTCGCATTCGGATCACTTATCGTGAGTGGGATACTACCTATCATAACTTTTGGCTGGATGATGGTGATGGGTGTGGCAACTGCATTAGTTGTCGCCTTCACACTTTTTCCAGCCGTAATGAGTAGTTTGAGGGCAGACGATGCAGCTCTCTCCTCTGATTTAAGGCTCAATCTGACGAGTGCGTTGGCTAAGATCACCGATAAATTCAAAAGTAACATACTAGTTATCTATGGTGTCATTTTGATTCTTAGTATTCTCGGATTGACGAAATTGCGGGTTGAGAATAGTTTCATAGATTACTTCAGAGAGAGCACTGAGATATACCAGGGTATGTCCCTGTTAGATGAAAAGTTAGGCGGCACTCTTTCTTTTGATGTCATCGTAGACTTACCTTCAGAGCCTGATGAATTTGATGACTCTTTTGGTGGAGGCTTTGACGATGGTTTTGGAAACGACAACAGCAATAACAATGCTTATTGGTTTACTGCGCCCAAGATGAATCAAATCGAAGAAATACATAACTATTTAGATTCAGACCCTCAAACCGGAAAAGTATTGTCTTTTGGTTCAGTCATACAACTTGCAAAAATTCTAAATGATGGGGAGCCCATCGACAGTTTGCTTTGGGCGCTTCTCTACAGTCGCATACCTGAAACTTTAAAAGATACTGTTCTGAGCCCTTTTGTGGCTGTCGATGATAATCAACTTCGTTTTAATGTGCGGGTAATCGAGTCCGCAGAGGATTTAAACCGGGATGAGTTGCTTCGAAGAATAGAAAGGGGAGTCGAATCCGAATTTGGTTTCGCCGACGATAAGGTTAGGCTCAGTGGTATTTTGGTGATGTACAATAATGTTCTTCAGACATTGTTTCAGTCTCAAATTTTAACTATTGGAGTGGTGATGCTTGCCATTATGTTAATGTTTTTGACACTTTTTAAATCTTTGCCGATCGCGATTATTTGTATTATTCCTAATGCAATCGCGGCAGCCTTAGTTTTGGGAATTATGGGTTGGCTAAACATTCCATTAGATATAATGACCATAACTATTGCTGCTATTTCAGTGGGTATTGGGGTTGATAACACAATTCATTATATGGAGAGATTCAGACGAGAATTCTCTAGGTTTGGTAATTATCGGGACACTATGTTCTTTTGCCACAATAGCATAGGTAGAGCTATGTATTTTACTTCAATGACAATTGTCGCTGGATTTTCGATCCTTTCTCTATCAAATTTTATTCCCACAATAGTATTCGGGCTTCTAACGAGTTTCGCTATGTTGGTCGCCTTAGTAGGATCACTTACTCTGCTTCCCCAATTACTTGTTACATTTAAACCACTTGGCCCAGAAAGCAGATGAGCTCCCTTTTATCAAATCAGCAAGTGGTTCTACTATTTGTTAATGATAAATTGCAGCTGGTGAGACTAAAAAGAGCTTTATTCAGTTTTTTAATCTTAGGGGGGTTGCTTGGTTGTGGTGGCCAAGAGCCGATCGTGGTCGAAAAGACAATCGTGCAAACCTTTGCAGAGGATCCAGAGTCGTTGGGAAGGGGGCAGGCTTTGTTCTTGGGTAGCTGCGCTGGTGATTGCCATAAATTCGAAGACTCAGATGGAGCCTTAGATAACTTATTTGACTGTTATTGGTATAATGGCGAGTCCGATGAGGAAGTTTTTAATGTCGTTACCGCTGGTTTACCAGGGACTAAGATGGTTGGTTTTGGAACCAACTTTCCTGAAGGCGATAATGACTTATGGAAGATAATTGCGTTCATCAAGTATAGACAAGAACCTTGTAATTAGAATGGTCTAGATGTTGAGAGAGGATTAGTTTATGAGTGTGTATTCTTCGGAAAAGGAAAACGATAGTAAAAATGATCACAGGTCAATGGCTTTCATAGATGAGAAGTTATTCAAGTCAAGATGTCTAACTATATTTGGGGAGATTAACGACAAGCTCGCCCGCACTATCACAGAGAGATTGTTGGCGTTGGCTTCGGACAGTGATGATCCAATTTCCTTATATATAAGCTCACCTGGGGGTCATGTGGAGTCTGGGGATGTTATTTATGACATCATAAAGTTTATAAAGCCTCCTGTAAGAGTCATCGGCACTGGTTGGGTCGCAAGTGCCGCCACAACGATTTATCTCGCTGCCGAAAAAGATAAACGGTTTGCTTTACCGAATACTCGTTTTCTTATCCATCAACCCTTAGGGGGATCTCGAGGTGATGCCACAGATATAGCGATTCAAGCTGAGCAAATGGTTAGGACTAAAGCGCGCATAAACCAACTAATCGCAAAAGAAACAGGCCAACCTTTAGACAGGGTTGCAAAAGACACTGATCGAGACTATTGGATGACTGTTGATGAGGCAGTTTCATACGGAATTGTAAGTAATATCATAGAGTCTATCGACGAGCTCAGTTAGCAGGGGAAATCTTTTTGAAAATAGCTTTTTGATCTTTTGCGAGCAGACATATAACCATGAAATCTGGAATACAGCTAGCGGCGGAAACGCTGGCAGTTGTCTCATCAAAAAACTCGGCTTCAATGATGCCTTTGACACCAGCATATTCGACGCTTATTGTTGCTATGTTTGCTTCTAATTGCCCTATCTCATTAGTCCAATCGAAGCCCATAGATTCGAGTTGGTGGACTATTACACGTGAGCCATCAATTTCAAGACGAACTCTAAAAATTGTCCCTTCGGCAACCCATTCACCATTCAAATCATAAACTGAGTTATTTTGGGTTTGTCCAGAAGCGGTAGCACTATAAATGCAGGACAATAAGACGATCGATAAAAATGTTTTACTGTGTAGCAAGGCCAACTCCAAATAGGTAACCGTGACAGACGAAAAGTGTTAAATAAATAGTTAACCCAAATACGACGACTGTCAAATCACGACGAAGATAAAAAGTACCTGGCGCAAGGTTAACCTTTTCAAGTCTGAGTGTTAACAGCTTTATAAGGCTCCAGACGAAGAAGCTACCGAACAATAGAATTGATGATAAGTCCCCATTTGTCCAAAGGTGCGCAGCAGCCCACAACATTGAGCTAACTAATAATGGGTTTTTCATTTTCCATCGGATGTATGATCTGGAAATCAATAGGGAGACTGCAATAATACAGGCTGGAATCATCAGTAGCGATGCTACATAACGTTGATCAAATGGTGGTACCCATACAGTGTAAAAAGTAGCAGTCGATTTGCCCCATATGATAAGAAAAATTCCAAATATAGAGATCGCTGAAAAGAGGCCATTGCGTGTCTTAAAATGCGGCCTCTGCTGCTTGAGCTGGTTTCGCGATTGCAAATCCCGCAGAAGATGTGGCAGAAAAAAAAATAAGAGGCCAAAGCTTAGAGCGAGCAAAGAATTGTAGTCCTACGCTTGGTGTTTTCGCACATTTTCACAACGAAACCTTTTTGTTTAAGGAAGAGTCATATTATAGCTAGAGGCGAATTATTTTCTGGGAAATCATGATTCTTAATTGGCAATTTGCGAACTCTTTTTCCTGTTAGGATGTAGATAGCGTTAGTGACTGCCGCGGCGATTGGTGGTGTTGCGGGTTCACCTAACCCTCCTAATGCTTCTCCAGATTCAACAATGTGTACATTAATTGTTGGAGAAGTGGACATACGAACCATTTCATATTCAGGGAAATTTCCTTGCTCTACTCGACCATTTTTTATTGTAATTTCACCGTACAATGCGGCCGTAAGGCCATAGATTATTCCGCTTTCCACTTGTGCTTCAACCGTGTCCGGGTTTACCACCCATCCACAATCAATTGCACAAGTAANTTTGTGAACTACTGGTCTTCTGTTTTTGTCGAGANAAACTTCAGCGACTTGAGCAACAAAGCTTCCAAAGCTTTCTTGAACAGCAATTCCTAGTGCGTGACCATCAGGTATGTCTCGACCATAGCCTGCTGATTGTGCTGCTATCTCTAACACTTTTCTATGTCGGGGATGTTCTCTAAGTAAGTTAAGTCTAAATTGGTAAGGATTAATACCAGCTCGATGTGCGATTTCGTCAAAGAACGATTCTGTGAAGAAGGTCTGTTGAGTATGATCAACACTGCGCCATGGACCCAGTGGTACATGAGTATTCCCTTCCACTACTCTTATCGATTGATTTTTGATTTCATAAGGTATGTGGGACGCACCTGGCACCTGTATAGGTCCAGTAAAGCGACTCTGCCACGCGGTAACATTATTGCTACTATCAAATGCAGCTTTAAAATTGTTGTGCACTGATGGTCGATAATGGTCTTGCTGCATGTCATCTTCCCGACTAAATATAGTCTTAATCGGGACGTTAAACTCTTTGGCTATTATAGTTGCATGATCAATCATGTTGGAATTAATCAAAGGTACTCGCCGCCCAAAACCTCCGCCGCAATACGAATTATGAAAAACTACGTTTTCTTCCGGTACGCCGGCAATTTTAGCTACACGTCCAACTGTGCCCAATGCATCCTGAGTGCTAGTCCAAACTTCAACAGTTTTATCTAACACATGAACAGTACAATTCATTGGCTCCATGGCAGCGTGTGCAAGGTAGGGAACCTGATAGTTTGCTTCTATGACATCTGAAGCTGCTCGAAATGCTGCTGTTGTGTCACCAATTTCTTTAACCTCACTCCCGTTACTCTGAGCAAGTTCTTGATTGAAGCGATCTTCAATGTCCTTACTTGATATTGAATCATTTTCTGAAGTCGAAAATGTAGTATCAATAAGCGACAACGCATTTTTTGCACGCCAATAGTTATCGGCAACAACAGCGATAGATTCTTCNAACTCGATTACTCGCTTNACGCCGGGTTGTGATAGCGCTTTGGANCTATCTGCAGACATCAGTCTCGTGCCGAAAACTGGGGCGAGTCTTATTGCAGCAAATAACATATTTTCGCTATATGCATCGATGCCGAAAATCGCCGAGCCATTTACCTTGCTGGGAATGTCGCCCCGAGAAAGTGCTTTGCCCATGATGTTAAATTGTGATCGAGATTTAAGTTGCGGGTTTTCAGGTGGTTCAAGCCATGAGGCCTCTTGAGCTAACTCTCCATAACTTAGTGATCTTCCTGAAGGATTATGGTGGACGTGACCCAATTTGGTTGTGAGCTCACCTTTGTTAACATTCCAACGACTTGCTGTAGCCTCGAGCAGCATCTCTCTGGCTGCCGCGCCGGCAACTCGCATCGCCATTTGACCAGTGTAGCGAACCGACGAACTACCTCCAGTAATTTGGAGATTAATAATCTTAGCGATCGGGTGCGCGCTTGCGTTCACCAGTGGCATCAAAGCTTCAGGCACACCAAATTCTCCGGCAAAACCTTTCAATATATGTCCATTTGCGAAGAGATCGATTGCAGGAGCTTGTGTGATATTGACCTGTTCCCAACTAGCGTCAAGCTCATCTGCTGCCATCATGGCAAGTGATGTATGTATTCCCTGACCCATTTCGGAATGAGGTACATAGATTGTAATTTTATTGTTTGGATCGATTTTAATAAAAGATGTTAGGAATTTTTCCGAGCCTTGTGCTAACTCATCATTTGCTTGACGATGACTAGACGGTCTTGTAGCCGAGTAGCCAATTAGAACCCCTCCCCCAACAACTGCACTCGATAAAATAAAGTGTCGCCTTTTAATTCTCATCAAATGCCCTTCAAGCCGCAGTAAGCGACCGAATTGCCTTGCGCACTCTTGGGTAAGAGCCACACCGACAGATGTTAGTGATACTTGCGTTAATCTCTTCATCGGTAGGGTTAGGATTTTTAGCAAGGAAGGCGGACACCGCCATTATCATTCCGGATTGGCAATAACCGCACTGAGGCACTTGGTGGTCGATCCAAGCTTGTTGTACCGTTAATGGCGATGGTGCAGTTTTGGAAGTTTCCTGTCCGATGTCTGTTAAACCCTCGATGGTTGTTACCTGTTGTTCCTCTACGGCAGAAATCGGAGTTACGCAGCTTCTGACAGCCACGCCGTTTACATGTACTGTACANGCCCCGCAAGAAGCGACTCCGCATCCAAATTTAGTGCCTGTGAGCCCCAACTCATCCCTTAATACCCATAAGAGAGGCATGTCTGCCTCTACATCGAGTAATTGTTTTTCACCATTGACTGAAAACTTAGCCATTATTACCTCCTAGTGAAATTNTAGAGATNGTTTAAGNTTAACACACGATTTAGCCGGCCCTACTATGATCNATTCAACCGTATACGACAAATTCATCTGATTAATTTACACTATACAAANTTATTCAGTGTGATGGGTTAAAAATTGCNATGCATGGATATGGTCNGGCTGNCCCAATGTTAGAGGCTTGAGTCAAGTAACGATAGATTTTTAGAATGATGATTCAAGGACGATTTAAATTAATATTCGGTAAATTATGAAGAAAGAAGTCTTGATAGCAGAATTTTTAGGAACGTTTTTANTAGTTTTTTTTGGCTGTGGCGCGGTTGTTGTTGATACCCTTTTTGGTGGCGACTTGGGNCATGTTGGCATCTGTATTGTTTTTGGCCTTGTGGTGATGGCGGTTATCTATTCTTTTGGGAATGTATCAGGCGCCCATATCAACCCTGCAGTTACCATAGCTCTCTGTTTCGCNGGACGTTTCGAGCTGAGGCTNATGCCAGGNTATATTTCAATGCAATTAATGGGAGCAACTTCGGCCGCACTTTTGTTGCGTTGGATTTTTTCAGAAACAGAGATTTTAGGACTTACTCTACCAAACATTGATTTGTTTGAAGCATTCTTTGTGGAGATTGTTATATCTTTTGCTCTTATGTCGGTCGTTTTGAATGTCGGCGGCGACCAACAGGAAAAGAAAATAATGGCGGGAGCTGTTGTAGGGGGAGTAGTTACTCTTGCTGCTCTGGTTGCAGGTCCCGTAACTGGTGCCTCAATGAACCCTGCGCGCTCCTTGGGTCCAGCAATAGCAGCGCTTAATTTTGAGAGTGTTTGGTTGTATATGGTGGCTCCGGTTATTGGCATGCTATTGGCGTGTCCTGTTTTTCGCTGGATTCAAGGGCAAGAAAGCAGTCCTTCGAAGGGATCGTCACATGAAACGTGACAGCCAACGAACGAATATTTCGCTTAAGTTTTGGAGCCTATCGCTCCTGTGTTTTCAGNTAATNCAGTTTGCTTACGCCCATGAACCCCCTAGTTTTGTTCGTTTCATACCTGGAGCCTCGAACTGGGAAGGAGAACTTCAGACATCAATTGTATCGTTCAGCAATAGTTTGGGGACGAAATTGGATTTAGTCTCGGCGGTTCATTTGGGTGATAAGGATTATTATGAAAAATTGAACGCGGAGTTCAGAAGTAAAGATACCGTTTTGTACGAACTTGTAGCTGAAGTTGGGCAGAAACCTTTAATAGATTCCAAGCAATCGAATTCTTCCCCTGTGTCATTTCTACAAAAGGCAATGGGAAATTTCTTGAGCCTGAGTTTTCAATTAGAGGAGATAGATTATACACCCGAGAACTTTACTCATGCAGATTTAAATCCAAGTCAGCTCAGGTTAGCTATGGAAGCAAAGGATCAGAATTTATTATCTACATTCTTAGCGTTAGCGGCGGCCCAATCCTCTGAGTATGATTTGGAAGAATCAAACCAAGAGCCAATTAAACCATTAGGTATGATGTCACTTTTAAGTGCACTGACTTCTGGCGACCATGTGAATTCATTAAAGTATTTATTTGGGACTGAATTGGGCAAAGCTGAAGGGATGCGTCTGACCGAGGAGATCGAGAATGAAATTCCGATTCTTGGGGAAAGGAATCGGGCGGTCATTAAACGATTGGTCGAGGTGGTCAGTGATTCTGAAAACAAGCATATTGCGATTTTTTATGGAGCTGCCCATATGCCGGGGATAGAAAGGTCGATTACGAAGGAATTAGGATTCCGACGAGAAAGTCTTCGTTGGTTGTCTGCTTGGCGAATTCCTTAAGCGCTGCGCTGCCTCGTCTTGCCGTTTTTTGAGTATAGATTGGTTGACTCTAATTATAGAACAAGGAAAATACCTGCGAAGTTATGGGTTAATTCAGCACGCCATAAGTAACCGTCTTAGTCGATGTTGTGCTTATTTGCTCCAAAAACGTGTTACGATCCCACATACTTGAATTAGTAAACAGAGATTAAGGAATCAATAGTTATGAAAAATTTTACGAAAGGATGGCTTGCTTTAACCTTGGTTGCGCTGATTGGCTGCGCAGCTAGCACCCCCCCGGCTGTCGGTGTTTGGGGTGTTGAAATGAATACGCCTTTGGGAAATATTCCTGCAACTTTAACTATTAATGAAGATGGTAGCGGAAGCATGGGCGCCGATCAGTTGGGTGAAGCACCAATATCAGGCATTACCTTTGACGGCAACAGCGTTGCTTTTGAAACTTCAATCGATGCGCAAGGACAAAGCCTAACGCTTCAGTTTAATGGCAGCATAGACGGAGATTCACTCAATGGAGAATTTGGTAGTGACTTCGGCTCCTTTGGAGTGACAGGTAGTCGGCAGTAAATAGGTTGAAACGGAAGGGACTCTTGGGAGTCCCTTTGATTTGTCTAAATTACGTTTAGACGAAGATCTTCATTTACTCTTCTCAGATTTTCCCTAGCATTAGGGCTATTGGGATGTACTTCTATCAGGTCCTCAAAAGCTTCTTTTGCCTTTCTTAACTGGTCTAACTGTAAATAAACTAAACCAAGTCCGGAAAGAGCACCAAAATGCCGTGGCTCGAGAGATAGAACTCTTTCGATGTCGTCAATCGATTCCTGATAATTGCCCAGAATGTAGTGCAATGTTGCGCGGCGATTCCAAGCCTCTGCGTAATCAGGGAAATTTTCAACTAGTTGACTGAATATTATCATAGCTTCTGATTGTCTATTCGCGTTCATGCGTTGAACGCCAATCTGCATGAGTCTCTCAACATCAGAATTCGGATGAGCAAACCAAATATCCCAAATTTGGTTTTCAGTTGCCCTAATGACCTGCTTGTCGGAACTTGACGATAATGTGATGAAGAGCGTTTCAAGCCGATCATCTGTTTGGTCTGCTGGAACCAGATTACTGTAAAAGATTAATGCAGCAACGGTTAAAATTCTTGTATACATATTTAGGCCTGAATAAGTATCTCTCGGGAGAGTATATCTACAAAGGACCTAAATTGGCTATTGTCGGCTTTTCTAAAAAGACACGACTAAGGTTGCAGCGGTTCTTATATCAGTTTCGTCTCTTCCAGCAGGTACTTCTGTCTGATGTTTCAAATTGATTGACAGTCGTAACGATAAATTTTGGTTTATCTGTGTGGTTATTCCAGTGTCGGATCTGTATATGCTTGAATCTTCTCCATACTCGACGGCAAGATCTTGGCTAAAAGTTGCAGTATTACTTAGGATCCACTCATACTCCCCCGCAACACGAAAAATTGGCTCATCAAAATCAGAATTATCGAGCCGCGTCCACCGAATACCAATACCAGTATCGATTCGAAGGCTAACGTCAGGGCGACTTTGGAAAAATCCCCGTCCATACGACAATGTGGCGTCAGATTGACTGTCAAACCCGTTAAACCGGTCGTCTTCATGAGCCGCTCTTGCCAGGAAGAAACTATCCTCTGAGAATTGGTAACTTGCCCCCGCCACTCCATAGAGACGTTGGCCTGTAGTTTCGTCGTCGCTAGCCGCATAAAGCGCATCTAGCGTGTAACCATATTCCCACCTATCATCAAGTATCGTGTATTCACCGGCAAAGTTCAGAGCTTGCTCGTCCGTATTTCCTGAGGTAAAGAGAGCTCCCACTTCGAGTTCCCGAATAATACTTTGCTGTTGTTGTTGAGCTAACGAGTTTGCATAAAGCGAAGTCAGCATTATAAAAATAACTGACTTAGTTAAAAATTTCATGTTTGACGACCTTGCAAGAATTTATTCAATGTAGACTGTTTCGGCATAAAAGGGAGATGGATTAATAATCTTTTGATATATTTTTCAAAAAAATAAAGGGATCTCCGTAACTTATAAGAGTTACTTAACCCACCACTTTGCTGGCCTTATGCAAGATTATGAGGTATAAAACTTAAACCACTAGGATAATAATTTACATAATTCGATGAAAATTTTATACCTGTTGCGACATGCCAAGTCTTCTTGGAATGACGCGCAATTGGAGGACAAGGATAGACCTTTGAATGATCGGGGAGTGAGCGATATTCCAATAATGGCTGCTAGGTTGCGCAAGAACTCATCGATCGAAGGAATAATTTCAAGCACAGCCCTGCGAGCTTGCACTACAGCAAAATTAATTGCCGAAGGAATCGGATTTCCTGTCGAAAGCGTTAACCTAGATCCTACAATCTATCTTTCAGGTCCACTTAAATTGTTGGAAATCGTGCGAAATCTAGACGATCGATTGGAAAAAGTGATGCTAGTTTGTCATAACCCCACTATCACAGAATTTGCGAATTGTCTGTCAGGAGCTAATATAGACAACGTTCCAACATGTGGCTTGGTGAAAATAAAATTAGATACAAACTCTTGGGGACATGCCGAATTTGGAAAAGGCACCCTGCTGGATTTTGACTATCCCAAAAAGGAACCTTGAGTGCGAGTATTGCACAATGTCTCTTTCATTGCCCTACTGGCGTCTGGTTGCTCTGACCCGACTGATGAATCTTTGAGTGGCCAAGAACTATACCCAGGCAACCCCTCTGGGGCCCGTTGGTATTCTAGTGAACAAGTTGCTAGTGGTTCACAAATTTTTNAAATGAATTGTGCTGAATGCCATGGCGCAAATGCTGAAGGAATTTATGCCAACTGGAAGCAGAAGTTACCGGATGGTTCGTTTCCACCTCCACCTCTGGATGGTAGCGCTCACGCGTGGCATCATTCGAGATCTGTTCTCTTAGAGGTTATCGAAAATGGGGGACTTGCTCTTGGGGGCAAAATGCCAGCTTTTGGAGCTGTTCTAAACGGTGAGGAAAAGCTAGCCGCGATTGCTTATTTTCAAAATTTTTGGGATGACGAAACGTATCGTCAGTGGGAGGTAATGGGTGGCACGCGCTAAGTACATGTTATTTTTAATATCGGTAAGTATTAGTTTTTATGCTGTCCCCCAAATTGAGCGGTCATTAGATTGGCAGTCACGCTTAAATATAGAGCATGAGTTNGTTGGTAAGATATGGAGTANCAAACGCCAAGAGTTTATTACAGTTGATGAGTTTACATCATCAATTGAAGAATCCAGGTATCTTATTTTAGGAGAAAAACATGATAACCCTGATCACCATTTGCTTCAGCTTTCCATCATAAATCATCTCGTAAGTCGAGACCTTTTGTCTTTAGTTGCATTTGAGATGATGGATACAAGCTCTCAAACTTTGCTAGATGAAATTCATTTAGTAGATATGGATAGCCATGAATCCTTGAAAGAGTATTTAAAATGGGATGAAGAGGGTTGGAATTGGTCTTACTATGGACCAATTATCTACTCAGCTTATTCTTCCAAAGTTGCCTTGGCCGCATCTAACCTGACAGATTCGAAAATGATGGAACTATATGGATTACAGGAGTTACCGCCGGAACTCGACATTTTCGACGAATTAATTATGGACAGACTAGTACAGGATATTGATGAGAGTCACTGTGGATTGCTACCAGAATCGCAGTTTCCTGCTATGGTAAGAGTGCAACAGGGAAGGGATTATTCCATGGCGCAAAGTTTAGTCTCTAACAAGGGGGAACAGATTAATGTCCTTATTGCGGGGAACTACCATGCCCGCAAAGATTTGGGAGTTCCAAAATATCTCGTCGCCAATGATTCCGAGTTGACGAATAGCACAATCGTTTCAGTATCCTTTGTAGAGGTAGTCCCAGATGAGACAGATCCAGCAAGTTATTTGCAAGGTTTAAATGATGTAGCCCCTCATGATTTTCTATGGTTTACTCCGGTAGTCTCTGAGCAGGACTATTGCTCCTCTTTGAGACAGCAGTGATTGATAAGCTCGACAGCAGTTTCTTAAGAAAATGATTATCAGAGATAGGAGTTTATATTCGTGCGTCGGTTGATTAGCGATTTTATCCGCTTAAAAAAACTACCGCAAAGCCTAACAGCGGTGATGCTTCTTAGTATGGGTAGTATCGTAGAGGCACAAGTCTTTCCTCAGATTAATCCTCGTGGGGATAGTGTCCCTGATCTAGCATATGATGAAGGAGGGGAATTCAACTTTGTTAGAGTGCAGTTTGACACTTATTATGGGCAAGGTTTTGGATTTGGCACATGGTCTATTGACTTTCCAGATGCAGACATGAATTTCTTGAGAGGTGTTTCCCGACTAACCAACATTCGTGTTATGAGTGAACCGATTGTTTTGCGCATTGATGATGAGGGAATTTTTGATTATCCATTTTTGTATATGTTAGAGGTAGGTCAGGCAGGAGGACTCGTTTTAGATCCTGCGGAAACAGAAAACCTCAAAGAATATTTGTTGCGAGGTGGATTTTTGCTAATTGATGATTTTTGGGGACAGCGGCAGTGGGACAATTTTTTCGCCGCATTTTCACAGGTTTTTCCCGATAGAGAAATTATCGAATTAGAGCCTGACCATGAGATTTTCCATGTTTACTATGATATTGATGGCCCGCAAATGATACCAGCATTATATCGTTCGGATGACTTTGGCGAACAAGGCATAGATCATGCAAGTAACCACGCCATCTTGGACGATGAGGGGCGTGTAATGGTTTTAATAAATTGGAATTCGGATATGGGGGACGGATGGGAGCACACTTATCATCCNGCATATCCNACACGATATGCAAACTCAGCATATAGGTTAGGCATTAATTATCTGATGTACTCGATGACACATTAGAAATGATACAGAAGGTTCGATAGTGAGTTATCCGTCTTCAATTTTTTAAATAAGAACACTTGGAGCTAGTAAATGATAAGAATACTAACAATATTGGTGATTGCCTTCTTCGCAAATATAGTTTGGGCCGCGGTCCCCTATGATCATGTTCACCTCACTGCTACTAATGCACGAGAGGCCGTAAATTGGTATTCAAAACACTTTGGTGGCACTCCGGGATCTTTTAATCGTGGTGATGCTGATGTGGTTGAATATCCGACAGATCGAGTTTTCTATGGTGACCTCTCTGTAATATTTTTTGAAAGAGAGCCAACAGGTGGTTCTGTTGGAACAGGGGTAGACCATATTGGTTTTTCTATGGCCAATGTTGAGGAGGTAGCCATGAATGTGCTCGCAGATGGAGGGCAACAGATTGGCGACTTCGTTGAGTTTTCAGGGATGAAGATCGCTTTTGTATTGGATCCATGGGGCACAAAAATTGAGTTGATTGATGATCCCGATACTAGAGGATTACACCACATTCATCTTTCTTCTCCCCAGCCACAAGACACCTTAGCTTGGTATCAAGATATTTTCGGAGGGGAAATTGTTCAATGGAAGGGTGTTTTGCCTGCCATAAACTATAGTAATGTTTGGTTGATGGCTGCTCAAACGACTGAAAGTATAGCACCCACTCAGGGCAGAGCGATGGACCATTTAGGTTGGGCATCGTCCAGTTTAGACGAATTTGGGCAGAACTTAATGCTCAACGATGTTGAGTTCTCGATGGAGCCTCGGTCATTCAGAGGAATTAGAATTTCATTTATTGAGGGGCCGGATGGTGTTCGAATTGAGGTAGTAGAGCCCGACTAGAATCTGTTACCTATATATAGGATTTGGCTTCTTCGTATCTATGGCAAGGCCTTGGCAAAGCTGTTTAAATTCCTTGGAGGATATTTTCTTNATCTTGAATAGGGCTACNAGTGCGGCGTGACAAATATAGTCTGGGCTTATTTCAAAATAATTGCGGAGATCTTCGCGGGTTTCACTNACACCATAACCATCAGTTCCNAAGACACAATAATTGGAAGGCATCCATGGCGCGATGCTATTGCCTAAAGCCTTCATATAATCTGATACAGAAATATAAACGCCTTTTGTCTTTTCAAAAAGTTTTTGTAAATAAGGAGTTTTTGATTTTGTAAACGGGTTCATCCGATTTTCGCGATCACATTCTTCCGCGTCTCGATATAATTCGTTATAGCTGGTAACACTCCAAATCGACACGTCAAAACCCATTTCTTCTAACAATTTTTTTGCAATCAGGGTCTGTTGCATTATNGATCCGCTTCCNAGTAGATGAATATCCGAGATTTCGGAGGATTTGGTGGAATCAAAATGATAAGCGCCTNCAAGAATACCCTTTTCNATTACTTTATTCTTTGGCATCTTTGGCATCAGATAATTCTCATTATANGCGGTAATGTAGTAAAAAATATTATTCTGAAGCTCGTACATTTGACGTATACCTTCCCTAACTATGACTACCAACTCATAAGCAAACGCTGGGTCGTAACTCCTCAAATTTGGGTAGGTGTTTGCGACAACTTGTGAGTGACCGTCTTGATGCTGGATACCTTCACCGTTTAAAGTGGTTCGTCCTGCCGTGCCACCAATCAAGAATCCGCGGCACAACATATCACCGCAGGTCCAGATCATGTCACCGACTCGTTGAAAACCAAAAATTGAGTAGAAAAAATAAAAGGGAATCATTGGTAAATTGTGAATAGAGTAGGCAGTCCCGGCTGCCAGAAACGAGGCTAATGCACCAACCTCACAAATTCCTTCTTGTAAAATTTGACCGTCTTCAGCTTCTCGATATGTAATGAGTGAGTTTGCATCCACGGGCGTGTATTTTTGGCCTTGCAAGGAAAAGATACCCGCTATCTTGAAGAGTGCCTCTAGACCAAAGGTTCGAGCTTCGTCGGGCACGATGGGCACTATATATTTTTTTAGTGACTCCTCTCTTAAAAGGATCGCTAAAATACGCACCAACGCCATGGTGGTGGACTGCGGCTTGTTGCTCGCGCCATCAGTAATAGACTTAAAGCTACTGAGAGGTGGCGGCTTGAGTAAGGCACAGTTATTTTTGCGCTCTGGAATACTTCCGCCAAGGGCAGCCCTTCTCTCATTTAAATATATTGCTTCAGGACTATTGGGTCCAGGATGATAGAATTTAGCTTTCTTAATCGAAGTTTCATCTAGAGGAATCCCAAGGTTTTTGGCGATACTCAAACGTTGCTCACTATCTAGATTTTTCTTTTGATGAACACTGTTGCTACCCTGCATGCCAACCATCCCGTCCCCTTTGACTGTTTTAATTAAAATCACGGTAGGCTTATCTATGCTCTGGAGCGCTTTATTAAATGCTGAAAAAATCTTTTTCTGGTCCTGGCCGCCGCGCTTTATTTGTTTTAATTCTTCATCTGTCAGAGAATCCATCATTCTTTTTAATTTGGAATTCCCATCTACCCAGTGCTCTCTCTGTTGATCACCATTCAAGATAGAGTAACGTTGATAATCACCATCAACGCATTCCTCCATGCGCTGTGCAAGAATTCCTTCATCGTCGGCATCTAATAGTTTGTCCCATCCACCGCCCCAAATAACTTTGATGACATTCCAACCAGATCCCAAAAAAGATGACTCGAGTTCCTGAATGATTTTACCGTTGCCTCTGACTGGGCCATCCAGCCGCTGCAAGTTGCAATTTATAACCAAAATTAAGTTATCAAGTCTTTCCCTAGAAGCGACGTTAATAGTTCCGAGTACTTCAGGTTCATCGGTTTCGCCATCTCCAATGAAACACCAAACTTTTCCTCCCAATTTAGGTTTTAATCCGCGATTTTCAAGATATTTTGCGAAACGAGCTTGATAAATTGCAGTGGGAGTTGACAGCCCCATGGAAGCATTTGCAACTTGCCAATAATTTGGCATCGATCTAGGGTGCGGGTAAGAGGTGAGCCCGCCTTCTTTTTTCAATTCCCGCCTGAAATTTTTCAGTTGGGCTTCGGATAAAACTCCTTCGATGAAGGAACGGGCATAAATCCCGGGTGATGTATGTGGCTGAGGAATAATTAGATCCCCGCCGTAAGATTCAGATTGCTTACGAAAAAAATGATTAAAGCCAACTTCCATAAGTGTTGCTGCTGAAGCGTATGTTGCAATGTGTCCTCCTACTCCGGACCCATTATCTTGTCCCTGCAAAACCATCGCCATGGCATTCCATCGTAAGATATTCTCTATACGCTTTTCTAACTCTAAATCTCCGGGATAGTTTGGTTGCTCTGATATTTGTATTGAGTTTAAGTAAGGCGTGTTCAAGTTTTTAGTTGGGCTAATTGACGAATTTTTATCGTGCCAGTCTGATAGACTTCGTAGTAAGAAAGACACCCCTTGGTCACCATAGTTTTCGAATACATTTTCCAAGGCTTCAAGCCACTCTTTCTTATCTTCTTCAATACCGTCTAAAGGGTCTCGACTACTCATGAAATCTCAGTTNTGTTTGTTGACTTACAAGTCTTCTATCTAGAAAGTTATTAATGAGTTTTGAATCCTCTCTCACGCAGCTTTGGCTGTTTTCATAAATATATTGAATGCTCGCTTCCTCAATTCTTTCAGCTTTTTTGATCAGCGCTTTGAAGTTGTTTATATCTCTTGGGGGAATTCCGAGGTTTGAGTAGAAATCAATCAATATGCTGATCTCTTTGTGAGTAAAACTTTTGGCAAAAATCTCAGTTATGCCCTCTGAAAATTTTTCCCAAGAATAAACCTCTGTATAACATTTTTGAATCTGTTGTTTTAGTTCGTGCGGTAAAGTAAGAGATTTAGACATATTCAAAATACTTGAGTATGTCCGAATGATCTTTTGAGATTGATCATTTGTTATGTANTCAAATTGTTCGCCCAGTTTGGTTAATTCAAGNAGATGATTCACGTCCCTGAGCAAGGCGTCAGAATGGGCCTTTTGGAAGNTANAAAGAAAACATACCAAAAATAATAACGATCTAATATTCATAAGAATCTTCTTCGCTTACCTTTGTCAATATACTACTTAGAGAAATGAATCTACAAGAGTTGGTTNTTTCAACCTAGCTGTTTTTTACGCTGTGTTAGGGACGGCATGAACAGCCTTGACAGCATATGGTCCAAGAGCACCNATTCTACGTTCCTATTAGTTNAGTAAANAACGCNNTTGTTAAAATNCNTTAGATAANGATTCATAAACNACNAAATAGATAAGTAAGNAGTTTGAGAATCGAGAAATTAGTTGACTGAGAAATAACACGGTGACAACATGCTGCCAGAACTGACTAACTTCGGATATAAAAGCGTGCACGTTTCGAAGAGAGTGCTATTTCTAGACCTCGTCCTGTCNATATTTCGGCTAAATGGCTTGCTTATCGCTGAAGGGGANGCGATGACTGAAAAGCTTGGNCTTACTCACGCGCGCTGGAAAGTAATAGGAGCAGTAGCATTATCCCGAAATGGTCTGACTGTTCCGGGCATCGCNNGGGTTCTTGGTCAATCGCGACAGGCAGTTCAAAGAATAACAGACGTTATGGCTTCAGACGGCTTGTTAGAGTATTCCAGCAATCCAAAACATAAAAGGTCGGTCCTAGTTCTTCTTAGTGAGCAAGGTAAGGAAGTTTATAATACTCTAAGAGAAGTCCAAGATCCGTGGGCAATTGATGCGACTGGCGAAATCCCNGCAGAAGAGNTAGAGACAGCACTNCGCCTAATTCAAAGGTTGATAAAAAAATTCAACTGACATACTTTCGTTCCACGAATGAGCGAGCGTCCCCCTAAACTTCCAAAGCATTTATATCGAGTNGATCAGATGCCTATTCTCGAGCAAATGGCTATGAAAAAGCTGGCGCTTAATACTTTTGATCTCATGGTTTTGGCTGGAACCGCNGTATTCCAAATTCTGAAATCAAACTATCCTTTAGTGAATNAGCTAATTATTTTTGTCGGGAGCGGCAATAACGCTGGNGACGGATATATCGTTGCGGCGAAGGCAAAATCAGCTGGCATGAAAGTGGAAGTTATTCAGCTCAACAAGAGTGAAAAGCTTTCCGGTATTGCAATGAAAGCCCACGAATATNCTAAATCATCNGGGGTCGAGACGCGATCTTTTGATGCTGANCTTCTNGATGGGTGTTCAAGTNATGAAGAAACTCTAATTGTCGATGCCATATTGGGCGTTGGTATCAATAAATCTGTAACTGGTCTTTATGAAAAAGCAATCTTATCTATAAATGCGGCAAGCCATCCTGTGGTATCAGTAGATCTACCATCAGGCCTTAATGCAGACACGGGTCGTGCTATGGGCATTGCGGTTAAGGCAGACATAACAGTTTCCTTTATAGGGTTAAAGCAGGGGCTTTTGACTGGAGAAGGTCAGGATTATTCGGGGCAAGTGTTCTTCGAGCGTTTCGATATACCGGATAACGTCTACAGTTCGGAGTCCTCACCCAAGCCCTCTTCGAAGCGAATAGANATAAACTATGTGCAGGGTCGTCTTAAGCCAAGNAAAAAATCAGCACATAAGGGAGATCATGGACACGTAGTAGTTTTAGGTGGTGATAAAGGTTTTGGAGGGGCTGGTATCATGGCGGCGGAAGCAGCGCAGCGCGCAGGAGCGGGACTTGTCACCTTGGTTACGCGGAGCGAACACAAAACTGCCGCATTGGTACGATGCCCAGAATTAATGGTGATTGGGGAAGAGGATGAAAAAAATTGGGGTGNNATTCTAAACAGAGCAAGCTGCATTGTTGTTGGACCAGGTCTGGGAACTAATGAATGGGGACGATCTATTTTGTCTAAAGTTATTGAGCAAAAAAAAATAAATCACANNCCTGTGCTTTTTGATGCCGACGCTCTCACACTTTTAACCGAACGGGAAAACANTCTAAAAACCTTCGANACACATAATGCTGTCTTTACACCACATCCGGGTGAAGCCGCCAGGCTTTTAGGATGCTCCACNGAATTTGTAGAATCAGATAGATTCAGGACAGTAAAAGAACTTGTAAAATTGTTGGGTGGGACATGTCTTCTAAAAGGAAGTGGCAGTTTAACTTCCAGTGAGTACGCTCCTGATATCATTTACNTATGCAGCGAGGGAAATGCAGGTATGGCTAGTGGCGGCATGGGCGATGTCTTAAGTGGTATCGTAGCAAGTTTGATCGCTCAAGGTCTTTCGTGTGTTGATGCTCTTAATTGTGGAATTTGTATTCACGGTGAGGCCGGTGATTTGGCCAGTCGAGCAAACGGTGAGCGAGGTTTGCGCGCTACAGATTTATTTCCCTTTCTTGCCAAGCTTTTAAATACGGTCTGAAAAGAATTTTAGAGGATGTCAACTTTGGAATTGTTCCTAAATGATGAAGAAGACACTATCGCATTCGGAAAAGAGCTTGCATGTGCGATAGCGATAGATCGAGTGCCTACCAAACAGGCTCCTGAATTATCAGGAAATTCAGGTTTAGAGATCATGGGCGCAATTATTTATCTTGTGGGGGATCTTGGCGCCGGGAAAACAACATTAACTCGCGGTGTCATGAGGGGATTTGGTTACGAAGGCGCAGTGAAGAGCCCTACTTATACAATTATTGAGCCTTATGAATTTGAAAAATCCAAGATTTATCATTTTGATTTATATCGCTTATCGTATGCCGAAGAAGTAGAGTATCTGGGCGCAGAGGAGTATTTTTCATCGGCAAACCTATGTCTTATAGAATGGCCAGAAAGAGGACTAGGTTCCATACCTCCGGCAGATTTGGTCATTGAGCTAACCCAAAGTGGAATTGGGCGTTCAGTAAACTGTATAGAACAGTCAAAAAAAGGTTCAAAGATCATTAAAAGATTAACTGAGAAAGGCCGAAACCTATAGATAGGCTGAACTTCGCTGTGAAAATGAACGATATAATATCCAAAAAACATACAGTTGTTGCATTGATTAGCACGACATCTTTACTCCTATCAAACACAGTTTTTTCGGCTGATGTAGAGGACATTCGAGTATTTCAAGCGGAGGATTACACCCGTGTTGTCTTCGATTTGAGCGAAAAAATCGACCACGAGTTATTTATGCTAGATAACCCTGAGCGAGTGGTTGTTGATTTTAAAAATACCAAACTTGCTCTGGATGTTGGAAATCTTAATTACTCTCAAACCCCAATCAGAGCGATAAGGAGCGGCACAAGGAACGAAGGCGATACAAGAATTGTGATAGATTTAGGCGAAGAGATGAAACCCTCCAGCTTTACGCTAGCACCTAATGCCGAAATAGAACATCGGTTAGTTGTTGACTTATATAACTTAGAAAGCAAATTAAGAGACGCTAATTTTCGTACCGAGTCACCACAAAGTTCGAAACAAGAACAGAGACGAGACATAGTAGTAGCAATTTCCGCCGGGCATGGGGGAGACGACCCGGGTAGTATTGGCTTTGACGGTAAAATTAAGGAGAAGGATGTCACGCTCGCGATTTCGAAATTACTTCAAAAACAGTTAGAGGCGATCCCTGGGTATCAAGTTGTAATGGTTCGTGATAGAGACTATTACGTGCAATTGAGACGGAGACCGCAAATCGCAAGAGATAATCGCGCAGATTTGTTTGTCGCAATACACGCAGATTGGTATAGGAGTCAGCGAGCAAACGGCGCTACAATTTACGCCCTTTCGGGCGCAAGAGCAGATAGAGAAAACGCGCGCCGAGTAGCGGAAAAGGAAAATGGATCTGACTTGCTCGGCGGAGTAAGCGGAACTTTGGCGATAGATTCTTTTGATGATGATGTTGCTCTCACACTTGTCTCATTTCAGATGGATTGGAGCATGGAGCAGAGTCAAATAGTGGGAACTAAAATTCTTGATTCTCTGGATAAAGTGACTCACTTGCGGCGTCGTGAGGTACAACAAGCATCATTTCAGGTGCTTAATTCTCCGGATATTCCGTCCATTCTCATAGAAACTGGTTATTTAACTAATCCAGACGAAGCACGCCGACTAATCTCGTCGAGCTTTCAACAGAGTATCGCACAGGCGATCGCTCAAGGTATAACGAACTACTTCGTTGAATTGTCTCCGGAAGGCACATTGGTAGCTTGGCAGAATGAGAATGGCCTATCTCCTATGACATATATAGTGGAAAATGGTGACAGCTTATCGATGATAGCTTTGAAACATTCCACTAACGTTGAGTCACTAATGTCAATAAATGAACTCTCGTCGGACGTTCTTCAGATAGGGCAAAAGCTACAATTAAATGAAGTAAGCCGAGTAGTAATTTCGGAACATACTATTAGAAGTGGAGAGACATTATCTGAAATAGCAGTTCGCTATTCAGTAAATCTTGATAAATTGCGAGCTGCAAATAATTTACGCAATGATAAAATTTTTGTGGGTCAAGTTTTGAAGATACCTACTAGCTAGCAAGACACTAAAGGGTTTTTAGATCCTTATTCTTTCGAGAGAAATCTCATCGGTGTGCTAATATCATGGCTCATCATCACTATTTTTATTGCAAATGAATAGAATTAATTTACTTGATCAAAAATTAGCTAATCAGATTGCTGCTGGAGAAGTCGTTGAACGTCCTGCTTCTATCGTAAAAGAATTGATTGAAAATAGTCTTGATGCGAGAGCAAATAAAATAACTGTAGAAGTAGAGCAGGGAGGAGTAAAGCTCATACGGATTCAAGATGACGGTAGAGGCATTTTAAAACAGGATCTCGCCCTTGCTTTGCATAGACATGCCACCAGTAAGATAAAAAAAATAGGCGACTTGGAGAATATAAACAGCCTTGGTTTTAGAGGTGAGGCTTTAGCGAGTATTAGCTCAGTTTCCCGGGTTTCCCTCTTATCAAAAGCCAGAGAGGGAGAATATGATGCCGGGTGGCAAATTGATGTAGAAGGCAACGTTGCGCATAAAAGTTTAGTTCCGGTGTCTCATGCTGAGGGAACTACGATTGAAGTTAGGGACCTCTTTTTCAACACGCCAGCTCGAAGAAAATTTTTAAAAAAAGAGAGAACTGAATTTTCTAAAATTGATGAAATAATCAAGAGACTTGCTTTAAGCAGATTTGATGTCCATGTGTCGCTTCGTCACAATCAGAAAATTATCTATAATTTGTTGCCAGCGAAGTCAGACTCGGAGAAACAAAGACGAGTAGGTCTACTATGTGGTTCAAAATTTGTTGAAAACTCAATTCTAATAGATACAGATCGAGCAGGTTTGAAACTTTGGGGATGGGTTGGCCTAGCAACATTTTCGCGAAGCCAAGGTGACCTTCAATATTTTTATGTAAATGGTAGGTCCGTCAAAGATAAACTCGTTACTCATGCGGTCAAACAGGCTTATCGTGATGTTCTCTTTCATGGAAGACACCCAGCGTATGTACTTTTCTTAGAACTGGANCCAAGTTTAGTTGACGTAAATGTTCACCCAACAAAGCATGAAGTTAGATTCAGAGATGGTCGATTTGTACACGATTTTTTATTCAGCTCTTTATACAAGTCCTTGTCTGAAGTAACGCCAGTGGACCAATTGGAAACATCAAAAGAATTCAATCAGTTGAATTCTACTTTTGATTTGCCGCAAAAGATGAACGAAAATAATGATGGGGGCT
>PBXX01000031.1 GCA_002727755.1 Gammaproteobacteria bacterium
ATATTTACCAGCCTTTCCAAAAACAATTGCCATCTCTACTTCATATTCTATGGCAGTTCGCCCGTAAGGCATGATNACATCTTCNCCATGNCCAATTACNGCACCNCNAGTNGGCTTNAANAATAGNTAGGGNACACCCCTGTTTTCTTGCCGCTCACGAGTTCGAGCAGCTAGCTCATCGTCGTTNCACCCNTCACAAGCNTGAGTGTAGAAGTTNACGGCNGCGTTCATAATNTTACTTGGATACTGGATAGGCGCCATGATATCGACGGTATCTACGGTATGAACATAGTCTGGNCGGTTGCTNCCTGTAAGAAGATTCTCTTCNACAAGCCAATTAACTACTTCGTAAATTCGGTACTTNAGGCCATATTCATATTGTTCTATGAGGCCAAGCATGTCTTCTGGCATGGCCAGGTTGCTATATTGTGGNAACAATTCCATNGCNCGGTTCGCAGCTTCAAGTTCTACGATGAGCTGGTCATCTAATAGAACGAGGCCAACAGTTGGCACATCGTCAATGGCAAAAGTTCCAACCTTGAATGGCTCAACCGATTCGAGGTCTTGAGCTGNCACATTGAAGGGGCTAATCAATAATACTAACGCCATACAGGGCATCAGAGAGAAAAGTTTTCTTCTTATCATAATTCCACTCCCGTGCGGGGCACTAACAAGATTAAAGGATCTTATAATCAGCCAGCTAAACTCAGTATGCTGCTTCTCATAAGGAAGACAGAAGGTATCTTGCCACGCGTAACTTGTCCAGAGTTAAAAGCTTATTTGCAATTGGATGANTANGTTATTGCGGAGGTCTCGCAAGGCTTACGGTCATTAACCAGTCAACATCACCTTCAAGCGGCTTATCTCCGGCGGGCATGCCATTTTCATTAAATATATGCGCCATAAGGGCCGTGACTTGAGGAATGCCGAGACTGCCCGGTTGATCGAGAGGCATCGTGTTAGCGATNCGTGCATACAAGGCCGCTGCCGGCACACCCGCCCAAATTGAATCAAATGATTTCCCGGCAAACTCTTGGACACTGTGGCAGCGCTCACACAAACTTGTAAACAAGCCTTTACCTCGCTCAGCTTGAGCCACAGTGAAGATCCCATCCATGGTTGTCTCTGGGACTGACTCGGAACAACCAATCAAAGTGGAGAGCCCCAAAGCTAATAAAAAGGGTCTAACCTTTTTNAACATGACTAAGACCTTGGTGGATTGTCGAATTGCAAAGCCGACGGGCACTGACTTCCGGTAGACTCTCCACGAATCCAACTGGCTAGAGCCTGGCGTTCTGGGTCGTCTTTTGAGTACCAGCGCCTGCCTCCATTATGCATCAAGTCGCCACCTGCGTTGGGATGAAGTGGTTTGTGGAGGAATCGGCTGCTATCCGGTCTGCCGGGATCTATCAAATAGATTAATTCCTCAAATGCAAGTCGCGATTGTTCCTCTGTCCAATACGCATTTGCGGGAGGAGGTATAGCGAAAACTCCGCTATGACACTCTGTACAAGGCATCGCGTTTTCTAAAGGGTTAACAAAGATTGGTTGTACGCAAGATCGGAAGAATTCAAAATCGACATCAACAACCGGGTCTGCGGTTGCATTTGGATTCCCGGTCTCTATCCAATTGGCTACTAAGCGGTATTCAGAATGGTCTGTGGAATTCCAAAAAATACCTCCAGAATGTCTTTCACCGCCGGCCGTCGGCGAGAGTGGTGCAAGCAATAGCCTGCTGGTTTCTGGGTCACTTGGGTTGACGAGCATTGCAACGTTTTCAAAATTCTGTCGAGATTGCTCTTCCGTCCAAAAAACTTCACCGTTTTCTTCCGTCAAAGCAACTAGCCCCAACGGTGCATTTGCTTGAACAGTATGACAGGCTACGCATGATGTGTCAGATCCAACGAATCCACCACGATGTCTAATGAAGATCGGTTCGATAGATTCTTTGTAGAAATCGTAATCCAATCCTTTTGGTGTGTCTCTGACAGTCATGTTATCGCTGCCGCTTTGCGCTACGTTATTCGAACCAGATGAGTTCTGCTCACTACAATTAAACAGAATTACACTCGTTAAGAGTAAGCCAAATTGCTGCAATGACCTCTTTTTCATTAATCTGACTCCCCTTCCCAATCTTGTGGCATGATCGCTGTGAATATACGTTTTGGTGCTTGACCGACCGGAAAGCGCTTGATGACTTCTTGTTTTTCGATGTCCACTACCGCGGTTTCGTTATGTCCCGAAACGCCAACCCACAAGAATTTACTGTCAGGGGTCGTAGTAATCCAAGCTGGATTACCAATGTAGACTCGTCCCAAATACTCATAGTCTGGGAAGGAATATCCATAAATGTGAGAGGTTGCTCTGCTTGAGTGCCACACTTGACTCTGGTCGGGTAATACAACTATCCCATGGCTAGGCGCACTCTGTATGCCATCAGCGGTTTGATCCATTCGGTTCCAAGAACCTTCGGGTGGGCTCACTTTATTCATTAATTCTTGCGTTTCCCAATCGAATTCCCAGAAGCCATGCCAGCCGCCAACGTTTACCAACATTGAACGTGTTGATCCATCATCATTAACTGTAAAGGTTAGAGGTCGCACACCTCCTGTGAACGGGTTTTGTGAGTAAGGAATAGAAAGCTCAAACTCCACTTCGTCGGTGGCGGTGTCTATTGCAATTATTTCGCTTGCTCCAATCATACCCCCCACTGCATACCGACCGTCGGGTGTTACAAAAGTGTTATGAACTCCACCCCCAGTCTCAATGTCTGCGATGATCTCATTAGTGTCCATATCAATTACTTGAATCAAAGGCTCGGCAATTATTGCCACATATACCTTNCGCGCGGTCATACTCGCCGATAAATTGTGGGGGCCGTTGGCTAAGGGTATTCTTTTTTCAACTTCAAAAGTTTTAGAATTAACAACGTCTACGGTGTGGTCATGTTCATTTGTGAAATAGTAATGCGTACCATCAGCATGGACAGTAGCTCCGTGATTGTGAGGTAAATTTTCAATATAGCCCACCTGTTGCATTGTACTCGGATCAAAAACGTAGACGTCATCTCCTGCGGAATTGGTTTGCAATATTCTCACAGGTCTATCTGTAATAGGACCATCTACGAAATCTGAAACATAAGTTTGGGCGGAGGCGGTAAAACTAAACACGCTCCAAGCTAAAACACCGATGTTAGAAAGCTTACTCACGGTTACCTCCAATCAAGTAGTCGTTTTTTTATGTTCACTCCTTCCTCATTGTAGCAATAGGTGAGGCGAGATTTCTAGGCAGTATATTTCAAATTGTGGCCCTTCGTCAGCCATGTCAGCTTAAAAAAAAAGGCCTTTAAAAAGGCCTTTTTCGTTTAATAATGATTTTTTAATCAATTGGTTCCAGGCGCATTATCGAAGTTTCTTCAAAGTCACCCCTGCCCCCTCCATTGCCATCTGAGACAGCAATATAAATGTAACCATCAGGTCCTTGTCGAACATCGCGAATTCGCCCTAAACCGTAGGCGAGAGTTTCTTCAACTATGACCTCGCGATAGTCGTCACTCATGTGGAGGCGAGCAAGCTGCTGTCCTGCCAGCGCTCCTGAAAATATGCTACCACGCCACATCGGGAACTTGTCGCCTGAATAAATCATCAGTCCTGAGGCGGCAATTGATGGCACCCATACATGCTCAGGGCTCATCATGCCCTCTCGGCCAATACCCTCATGAATCGGGCTGCCACTGGACCCATAATTAACTCCAAAACCAATAACAGGCCATCCGTAATTGTTTCCAGGTTGGATTCTATTGACCTCATCGCCACCCTGCGGTCCGTGCTCTGTTTCCCATAAATCGCCTGTTTCAGGATGAATAGCTAGCCCCTGTGGGCTCCGGTGCCCATAAGACCATATTTCAGGGAGAAAACCAGATTCACCAACAAATGGGTTATCATCTGGGATACTTCCATCATCGTTTAAGCGGACTATCACTCCTTGATGGTTTGAAGTGTCTTGAGCTGGATGTTCAGTAAGTACTCCTACTGATGGCGCTTGTCGGTCGCCTAGTGTAAGAAATAAATAACCGTCATTATCAAAGGCTATCTTGCCCCCGTAGTGTCCGAAACCTGTTGCCTGAGCAGAGAATATTTCAACTATGTTTGAAAGTTGATCATTTTCAAAGCGTCCTCTGATGATGGCCGTCGTGGAAGTATCAGCGACGGGTTTAGCATAACTAATGTAAACCCAACGGTTTTCGGAAAAATTTGGATGCAGAACAACATCGAACAAGCCACCCTGACCGACATAGTGTACCTCTGGTATTCCTGCGACAGCCTCCGGCAGAAGGCGTCCGTCTCTAACAATTCTTAGCCGGCCTGGCTTTTCTGTGACGAGCATGTCACCACTGGGCAGAAATGCCATTGACCAAGGTTGCATGAATCCTTCAGCGACTTCGACAACCCGATAGTCGTGGTGTGCAGCAAAATAAATGCCATCCGATTGGGCGTAAGTAAACGCAGCAGCATTAAACATCAGCATAGCGCTTGCTAACTTTAAAAAATGACGGACCATAGTTTCTTCCTCTTTTATCAGTGAAATCTTTACGATTGGCTTACGCCAGGTTTTAACTAGAAACTTGAGCAAAGCATAGTAAGTATAAATCTGGCAGGTATCAAGTGATAATGATTCTCATTTGTATTTAAAAACTTCGTGCCTCTCATTATCTCAGCACTTTGAACTTGAAGGAACGATAAATTAGGAATAATTGGATCGTTATGTGTTCAAACCTATTTGTTTTTCGCGCAACTAATTAATTTAAATAACAATCTTCGCTTTTGTAATATCTAGCAATGNTCTGTAACAGTTTAATNNGTTTTCGACATTATTTATTCAGCAATGTGTTGCAATATTTNCNNNNTGNGAACTATGAGCACTGTTGCTTGAGGACTCCANATTGCTTATTCTCCCCACCGGTTAGTTTAGNGGTAGAATAGTCANTNAATTCGGAGATTTAAGAATGTTGGAACTGCAAAAACGGCGTTTGTTATTTTGCTTGATGTTATGGGGGATTGGTTTTCCAGCCATATCATGGGGTCAAACTGGAACAAGTGTATATCAGGGAGATTGGCCGGAGTATCACGGTGGCCCNTTAGCTCAACGCTACTCCCCACTAGATCAAATAGATGCTAGTAATGTTTCGGATCTTGAATTGGCTTGGAGTTTTTCGACCGCCAATTTNGGGCCGACTACGGACTTCAATAACCCTTCAACTCCAATTGAAATTGATGGTGTTTTATACGCAAACATCGGCAGTACGCGCAATGTGGTGGCTATAGACGCTACCTCCGGCCAGGTTCTTTGGTTGTGGAGGCCNAGAGAGGGAGTACGTTTTGATGAGGCTCCTCGGAAGGGAGCAGGGCGGGGAGTATCTTTCTGGAGCGACGGAAATAAGAAGCGGGTGATCGATGTGACACCGGGATACCATCTGGTTTCCCTGGACGCTGATACCGGAGTGCCNGATCCTAATTTTGGCGAAAATGGTGTAGTTGACTTGTTTGTTGGNCTCAGAAACGCGGATGATCCTAGATTCCCATATCCAGATATCGGGCTGTCTGCTCCACCATTTGTNATGAACGATGTAATTGTCGTTGGAGCGGCCCATCGTGTCGGTATGAGGCCTCGATCAAAAGCAAANGTAAAGGGTGATATTCGCGGCTTCGACGCCCACACTGGGGANCTNTTGTGGACTTTTCATACCATCCCAGAGAGAGGTGAAATTGGNTTTGAGTCTTGGTTGGATGGCGGTATCGAATTCACCGGNAATGCCGGAGTTTGGGCGCCGTTGTCCGGNGACCCTGATTTGGGTTTAGTTTATTTGCCTGTTGAATCTGCCACTGGTGATAGGTATGGNGGAGANCGTCCNGGNGATAACTTGTTTTCCGANTCTATTGTCGCAGTNGACATAAAATCNGGNGAGAGAAAGTGGCATTATCAACTCACGCACCATGATATCTGGGACTGGGACATTCCTGCGGCGTCTGTTCTTGCAGATCTACCTAATGGCAATAAAGTTTTAATGTCAGTGACTAAGCAATCATGGGTTTANACTTTTGATCGAGAAACTGGTGAACCTATTTGGCCCATCGAGGAATTGCCTGTNCCCATCGGAGATGTCCCGGGNGANTGGTATTCTCCCACGCAGCCAATACCNTCTATCCCTGCNCCATTTGACCGACAGGGNTTTACTGAGGACGATTTAATCGANTGGACNCCNGAGATAAAGGCNCTAGCTNTNGANGCTATAGAGGGTTTTAGANTGAGNCCGAGTGTNTATTCNCCNCCTTCACTTCAGGATGCGGCAGATGGAACTCGNGGAACCCTTGGNCTNCCNTCTGCAACAGGNGGAGCNAACTGGGAAGGNTCGGCTCTNGANCCAGAGACAGGAATTCTTTATGTGCCGTCACGGACGGCATTGGCTGTGTTATCATTNAATAAGGATGAAGATTCTGATCTAGCGCTTAGTCAGTCGTTTGGTGTCCGCGTCCCNAGAGTTCAGGGGCTTGAGATAGCNAAACCGCCTTATGGCAGAATNACAGCGATTGATATGAACTCAGGNGATCATCTGTGGATGATTGCGAATGCTGANACGCCAGACAGTATNAAGAACCATCGTTTGTTGGAGGGGGTGGAAATCCCTCGGACTGGNGTACCGACTCGAGCGGGTATATTTGTGACTAAGACCCTTCTATTCGCCGGAGAGGGGACAGGAGGACGTGGAGCCAGCCCAATTTTCCGCGCTATCGACAAGCNNACGGGAGANGTTCTAGCCGAAATTGATNTACCCAATAATCAATCAGGTTTGCCTTTTACCTATGAACATGATGGGAAGCAGTACATAGCCTTATTCGTAAGCGGCGGAGGTCAAGCTGCGGAACTGGTGGCTTACGCGCTACCATAAAATTTNAACAGGAGTATACGGAACTATGCGAACATTTATAAATCATGCGTTTTTAGNAANTACGCTTATATTTATCAGTTCTCCAACATTTGCGGCAAATTGGGTTCTTGATCCAGGTTTGTCGTCGGTTGTCTTTAAATATAATTANGGTAGTGATGAATATGAAGGCATATTTACTAATGTCGANGCGCAGTTCGATATAGACCCTNTAAGTCCCGGCAGTTGNGATTTTGANGTTACGATAAACATCGAGGATATAAACGTCGACTCTCCGGAAGTCTTGGATTATCTTTTAGANTATGAATTGTTTGATGTAGATACTTGGCCTACAGCGACTTTCCAAGCCGAAAAGTGNAGGTTAACNGGAGTAACATCGTTTGAATCAGANGGCACGCTTACNATTCGTGANCAAACNCANCCTATGACATTTCCCTTTGAGNTGAGCATTGAAACATGCGATGGACAAGTATGNTTTCATCTGACAAGTTCAGTGACGATACTNCGNTTAGAGTATGGTGTAGGCCAAGGTTACTGGGCTAATACNGCTGAGGTNCCNAANGAAGTTGAGGTTGTTGTCGATGTTTATGCGATGCAGCAATAGGTCTTAAAAAAGGTAGGGTAATAATATGTTTAATTTTGGTTTTAATGGATGCATGAGNGTNCTTTTGCTGGGAATNCTATCNGGNCTATTANTTAACTGTAGTAGAATNTTAACGCCNGACCAAACTACCGAGGTGACAGAAGTACGGGCAGGGCAATATGTACTGGATCCTAATCATGCTTCTCTTATTTGGAAGCTAAATCACTTAGGTTTCTCCACCTTTATTGGAACCTTCAATGATTTTGAGGCGTCATTAGATTTTGATCCTGAAGATATTGAGAATGCGAGTTTAGAAGTTGTTATTAGCACCTCTTCTTTAGATGTGGATATTCCTGAATTTGAAGAGGAACTTCGTGGAGATAATTGGTTTGATGTTGGTGTGTACCCTCAAGCAGTTTATCGAACGACAAGTTTTTTAGAGTCAATAGATGAAGACACATTTTTATTTGCGGGCGACTTAACTCTTTTGGGGACAACTGCCCCTGTTAATCTTGAAGTTAACTTTCATGGTGGAGGAAGAAATTTCTTGACTAGAAGTTATACCGTTGGATTTTCAGGAAGCGCAAAATTTAATCGCTCTGATTTTGGTTTAGATCGGTTCACATCATTTGGTGTGGGCGATGAAATTGATCTTGAAATACATGTAGAATTTATGGATGCAGGATCCTCTTAAATCATTCCTTCTATTCGACAGCCTTTATATTTGAAAGTTAGCTGCCCGAGAAGCGCTGCTTAGTAATGCCTTCTCGGGGAAACATACAAATCTTCTTGAAAGTTTAAATATAAAAATAGTTCTTATTTTTAGTTTTGGCTTAATCGCTCTTGCTCTCGTGCTCCCCTCAGTATATTAGCCATCGAATAGTTACCTTCATGACACGCATATTCGAAAATGGGATCTGGGGTTAGATCAAGAATAAACTCTCTGGTGTAGGGTGCTTGGTACGTATCCGGTTGGTCTGCAGTTAGCGAGTACAGCATCTGATGGTCGCTTATTCTTGTAAAGCGTTCGATATTGATCCGGGATCGATTATGCCCGAAAGTGCTTTTATTAGAAAAATTTGTTGTCTCAATCACTAGAGTTTCTCCATCGAAATATCCTCTCGAGTCACCATGCCAAAGTTTGATTTTTTCATCGATATGGGGTCTTTCAGTCAGTGGTATCACTCTAGCGTCATGCATCATTTCTTGGACGATCACGATATGGGTTTTTGACTGAACGATTTGCCAGTAACTGTTATATCCGGCATTTAAATAAGGCGCCCCGTAGCTAATGCAGCGATCGTCTACTGTCAGATCTAACCATGATTCAGGATTGGTATTCCCTTGTTGAGGTTTATTGTAGGTCACCCCATTAGCCTCTCCGGTCAAAGGAGGATATTTCCCGTTTAGCGGATCCACAATCTGTGAAGTTCGATTATGGATTTCTCTGTCAACCAGCCAAGCCTGATCGTAATTTCCTGTGGAGGGATCATAAGAATTTACCACTCCGGATAGGGCGGCTTCAAATACTCCGTCGCCAAAAAGTGCGTCACCATCTTCTTCCGCTATTTCACTCACTCGACGTTCAAGGAGCACTTGCTCTTCATCAGTGAGGTACTGTCGCTCCCCAAATCTATCAAGTCTTTCCACGGGAGTGATAGTGTTATTTCCCCATACACCTTGGAGGTCTGGTTGACCATCGGGGGTCTGCATCGGTTTCCAGTCAGAAACTTGAGCAACAGACGAAACTGCTGCGATCGAGAAAGAAATTAAAATAGAAATAAAGGTTTTCATAGTGATGTACTCAAATCTCTTGGAATTGCTACAAGATTACTTGATTATTTCTGCTTTAGGAACTATGACCTTTACAAGTTCAAAAAAACTTGGACATTCTGAGTCTCACTTTTTATTCTCCAAGATAGCAAAGTCGAAGTACTCTTTTATTTTATTCGGAGCTGCATATGAGGAAATTATCACTGGCATTAAGTTTTTTTTGTGGAACTGTAATGGTATTGATGGCTCAGGAGTCGATGCCCCCTGCTGTATATTATGAATCAGATGAAATATCAGAGGATTTGGATTTTTCTCTGTCTCAAAGGCCAAATTTCGGTGTTGGTAGGATAAACTCCGGGGATGACTACGCCATCAATATGATTCGACGAACTGCACCTGCAGGCGCAATTATTCATCCGAACTCTGCTGAAATTCATTACATCGTAGAGGGGGCGGGAGTACTTACGACAGGTGGCATTTCAGTTAAGCCAGATGCGAACGGTTCGGCCCCGGCGAGCATTGAAGGGGGGTATTCGAAAAGAGTGTCGGTGGGTGATCTAGTCTTTATACCGGCCGGTACACCTCATCAATATACTGCCGTGGAGAATGTAGTTGGTTATCTTGAGGTTAGGTTCGAAACTAGTCCTGAGATATAGCGGTTAGTCATAGTTGGTAAAGCAAATGCTAACTTATTAATTCAGGTCTGTTCTTGAAGTACTCAAATGCTTCAGGATTCGCAATTGCTTCTGAGTTAGCGATGGGGCGGTTGTGGATGATATCTCTTACTGAAATTTCGGAGATTTTCCCACTCCGTGTGCGAGGTATATCTTTGACCTCTAGGATTTTAGCTGGCACGTGCCTTGGGCTTGCATTAGTTTTTAAAATTTGACGAATTTTATTTGATAAGATTTCGTCCAAAACTTCGTTTTCTCGCAGGACGATGAAAAGTATTATTCGAATATCATCTGACCATGATTGTCCAACTGCGATGGATTCTAAAACTGATGGTATCTTTTCAACCTGTCGATAAATTTCTGCTGTACCAATCCTTACCCCGCCTGGATTGAGTACAGCATCACTGCGCCCCGTAATCATAAGTCCACCATTGGGGGTTAAGGTTGCCCAATCGCCGTGGCACCAAATATTGTCAAACTTATTAAAATAAGCGTTATGAAATTTTTCTCCACTATCATCATTCCAAAAATAAATAGGCTTAGAGGGAAATGTTTTGGTACAAACTAACTCGCCTGCTTCGTTGATTACGGACTCTCCCTCAATATTCCACACTGAAATTGCCATTCCCAGTCCAGGGCATTGAATTTCACCTCTACGAACGGGCAAAAGGGGAGTGCCTAAGGCGAAACAGGAAACTATATCCGTGCCACCTGAAATAGAGCACAGTTGGATATCGTTTTTAATTTCTTTATATACGTAGTCATAGGACTCGGATGAGAGTGGCGATCCCGTAGAAAGGATTGTTCTTAGACTTTTGAACTCAAAGAGATTCCTTGGTTGAAGGCCCGCTTTTTCAATCGCCGAGATATACTTAGCTGATGTTCCGAAGATGGTGACATTTTCTTCATCCACTGCTCGCAACAAACTTTCTTCAGTTGGGGAGAATGGATTTCCGTCAAATAACATAATTGTGCATCCAGAGGCTAATCCTGAGACGAGCCAATTCCACATCATCCATCCACAGGTAGTGAAATAAAAAAGAATATCTTCACGCGTGATATCGGTATGAAGGCGATGTTCCTTCAGATGCTGCAGGAGTGTACCTCCAGCCCCATGTNCAATACACTTTGGTTTACCAGTTGTACCTGAAGAGTAAAGTATGTAGACAGGATCGTTGAAGTTAATTTGGTTAAACTTCGGGGGCAACGCTTTTGTGTTGGTGAGCTCTTTCCAGTCAATGGTGGACGTCAGCTTGTCGATAGATAGCCAGTTCACCATCACGGTTTTGCACTTCAGTTGATTTCTTACTGAATCGGTTTTATCTAAAATTGAGTAGGTTTTACCCTTAAATTTATAACCATCACAGGAGATCAATAATTTTGGCTCAATTTGTTTGAATCTTTCCAAAATACCGTCTGTTCCAAAGTCAGGTGAGCAGCTTGACCAAACAGCTCCAAGCCATGTTGTTGCTAACATAGCGATAACTGCTTCTGGTATGTTTGGTAAGATGGCTGCTACTCGGTCTCCTCTACCGATACCTAAGTTCTTGAATTCTGCGGCTACTAATCCAGCAACTATGTACAATTCATTGTATGAAAGTGAACTTCGATTTCCGTCTTCGTCGCGGAAGACAATTGCTTTCTTGTTATCACGAAATCTTAAGAGATTTTCCGCAAAATTGAGCTCCGCATCTGGAAACCACCGGCTACGTTCAAACAAATCAGAATTTATGAGAGTTCTATTGGGCTGCTTACTTGCTATCGGATTTACATAATTCCACCAGTGATTCCAGAAGTCCTCGTGATTTTCAACTGACCACTCCCATAATTGATGATAATCCATAATTTGAGTGCTGAATTTGGAATTTACATCTCTCATAAAAGCGGCCATGGCCGACTTGTCAGGTGTTTTAGGGGTCCAGAGGGGGTCCATGATTAAAATCTAGTTTGTAGTTTAAATCAGACGGTTGATGACAACTGAGAGTTTAGTTCCGAGAACTTAGAAAATGATCCAAGCCTGCTTGGGAAACTTCCATGTCCTGCTGAGGAGAACCAGAACTCGCTCCGATGCCACCCANGCATTGATCATCGATGAAAACAGGGAGGCCCCCACCTACNGTGCTAATTCGTCCCCCGGATTCGGTGTGTATTCCAAAAGCTAGATTCCCCGGNACATTGGCAGCATTGTATTCATGAGTTGCTTTTCGTGCTGACCCCGCTGTGTAGGCCTTATCGATTGAAACATGGACACTGTGGGCTTTTCCCCCATTCATGCGCTCAAAAGCGATTAAATTGCCAGAATCATCAGTAACGGCGATACACATTGGGACNCCGATTTGTGCTGCTTTTTGTCGGGCTCCTTCGATTAATATTCGGGCGTCTTCAATGCAAAGCCTATTTACTGCAATCATGTTTTAACCTCAAGTCAGNAANTGTCANTAAAAGTCAGTTTACTTAATTCACGAAGTCAGTTACAGCAAAAATAAATATTGCATAAATCGACGTTTCCNTNAACTATTTTTCTGGAAATNCGAACAGTAAACTTGTACCGTCTCTTCAAAAGAAACTATTAGTAAGTTTCCGCATTGTCAAAGCTGAAACTCNTCAAGACATTTCCATAGGAGAAAAAATGAATATTCCACTAAAACCGTTGCTTTGCAGTGCTGTTCTTTTTTCTATGTCAATTTCTTCATTGGCACAAATTGACATCGCGCGGACTCCCTCCGGGAAGCCAGATTTTAATGGGAACTATGACATCTCNAGTTTGACACCTTTCCAAAGACCAACAGAATTCGGNACTAGATTGTTNCTTGGGGAGGATGAGATTGAAGAACTAAGAAATAGAGAGATGAGTACAAGGGCGAGAGATGCGGAAGCCAGTGATCCTGATAGAGGAGCACCAGAGGCAGGTGGTAATATNGGTTCCTATAATGATTTCTGGTTCGATCGAGGTAATGACGGTTTTACTATAGAGGGTCAATATCGGACTTCAATCCTCACGTACCCAGAGAATGGTCGTATGCCTTCGCGCACAGTAGAAGGTCAAGAAAAGGCTGAAGCGGCTCCAAAATTTGCGTGGCCGGAACGCGATGGCGCGTGGTGGCTTGAAACTGGAGATCAGCCTTATGATGGGCCAGAGAATCAAACGCTTGGCGTACGATGCATCTATCAACCATCAGCGTCTATACCNATAAGNCCACTCGTCTATAACAATCTGAAGACCATCGTTCAAACTGATGATTACTTGATGATCTACATCGAATGGATGCATTGGGCAAGGATAATTAGGATAAACGATGGGACTCATAACCCTCGAGTGTTGGCAACTTTTGATGGCGACTCAATAGGCAGGTGGGAGGGAGACACTCTGGTGGTTGAAACGGTAAATTTCTTGGATCAACCTTATCAGCACGCAGAAAGGACGGTTATTGAACGCTTTTCACCGTCTAGTGAAGGTGGTTTGCTCTACAGTTTTACGGTCGAGGATGCTGACTATACAGATTCTTACAGTGGAGAATTGTTCTGGCCTCAGACAGATCAGATCCCATACGAGTATGCTTGTCATGAAGGGAATTATGCGATGTCTGCTACTTTGATTGGTGCTCGAATGAGAGAAAAAGAGTACTCCGAGAATGGAAACCGCTAAGGTTTNTAGTTNAACCGAGAATCAGGCGCAAGGTCNNTTTTGAATCTTTTGAACCTTTTNACGTAATGTTCGGCGCTTTCTTTTAGTTTTTGAATTTGCTCNCCTGTAAGTTCCCTTACTGGCTTTGCTGGGGAACCCATGACCAAGGATCCGTCTGGTATATGTNTATTCTCAGTTACTAACGCGTTTGCACCGATCAGACAATTTTTACCGATTTTTGCTCCATTTAATATAACGGCGTTAATACCTATGAGGGAGTTATCCCCGACCTCGCAACCATGAAGCATAGCTTGATGCCCGACGGTGACATTCTTACCTAAAGTACAAGGGAACCCGGGATCAGTGTGCAGAACCGCACATTCTTGAATGTTGGTATTTTCGCCAACCGTAATCCATTCATTATCGCCTCTAAGAACTGCTCCAAACCAAATGCTTGAGTCGTTCTCCAGACANACCTTTCCAATAACACTTGCACTCTCGGCAACAAAAAAGTCATCCCCATTTATCTTAACTTTATGCTCACCTAATTTATAAATCATAACGCCGTCGCTTGTATTTAAGGTAGCCTAAATACGAAGAGTGTATTGCCCCCTCGCCTTTGCTGAATCTCAGGAGTTAAAGCACGGTGACTTACTCCTCCTCCCGCAGCAATCGCAATGTATTGAGTACCGTCAACACTATAGGTAGTAGGAAAGCCGCCTGCAGATGAGTTCAAAATTTGTTCCCAAAGGATCCTGCCNTTNTCTACATCGAATGCTCTTAAACGTCTTGCATCATCTGTTACGAAGGCTAAACCTCCACCAGTGGTCAAGACGGATCCGGTGATTGCAGCTCGTTGCTTGTAGGACCAAAGCGTCTCTCCTGAAGAAACATCTACTGCACTAAAAATACCAATTTGTTCATCTCCTTCTGGTACAGAAATTTTCCTTGATACCGCAGAGCTATGATAGCCACCAACCCTAGGATTAACTGGATTTAGATAATAGTCCATACAAACATTATTAGTGGGCGCATAAAGTGCGTTGGTTTGAGGGCTATAGGCAATCGAATTCCAATTAATGCCGCCTGTTGTGCTTGGGCAAACCATCTTTCTCTGTCGAATTTCTGTGATGTCTAACTGGGGATTCGTTATTCCTTTGTGATTTTCAATATCCACACCAACAATGACATTCTGGAAATTAGTTTCTTTTGCCCATAGAAATTCGCCTGTTCTGGCATCCAAAGTCCAGATGATTCCGGGTTTTCCGGGAATGCCTGTGATTAATTTTCGGCTCTCAACAGACTTGATATCTGGGTTTATCCAAGAGACATTTTCTTCAAGGGGTGTAACCGTTGACTCCACCACAATTCTTTCAAACGGATGATCTAAATCCCAATTGCCTCCTGGTATGTGTTGAAAATACCACTCGATTTTACCTGTATCAGCATCTATAGCGATGGTTGAGTTTGTATATAGAACATCTCCGCCTCTTGTGTCTCTTTGGATAGATCCCCAAGGTATAGGTACCGCAACACCTTGGAAGATCAGATCTAGCTCAGGGTCATAGCTTGCTGGCATCCAAGCTGAACCGCCTCGTCTTTGTTCGTTCGGGACATCTCCCCACGTTTCTCCACCGGGCTCACCTATTTTTGGAACAGTATTGGTTCTCCAAAGTTCCTCCCCCGTGTCTGGATCGTGTGCGGTAATCCAACAACCAGTGTTTATGTAATAGCATCCAGACATTCCGGCTATTATTTTTCCGTCGAGTACCTGAGGTCCTCCTGAGTAGTGTTGACCAATAGTCCAATCGCCGATCTGTCGCTCCCAGGTAACTTCTCCTGTTATTGCATTTAATGAGACCAAGAAAGCATCTCTCGTGGCGATTATTAATTGGTCTTTGTAAATCGTGCCGTTTCTATTTGCGCAAGACAGAGATGCTATATGATCAACTTCTGGTCGACGATACTCCCAGAGTAAGGTGCCGTCTGTCGCGTCAACCGCCTCTATAAAATCACACGCTTGAGGCAAAAACATTACGCCGTCCCTCACAAGAGGAGTTGTTTCTTGTAGGCCTGGCTCCATTGTCCATGCCCATGCAAGTCGCAAGTTCTTTACATTTTCTTTATTGATTTGATCCAAGGGGCTGTAGCCCCAATGGTTAGATGTTCGTCGCCACATCAACCAATCCTCTTCGGGTGGATTTGCAAGTTCATCAAGAGAAACATTTTCGTATCGATCTAATGCAGACTGGCCATTAGAGAAATTAACTAAGAAGAAAGTGATAAAAGGAAGGATAAATACGCCTGGGAATTTCGTTATAAATTTTTGCATATGCTTTCTCTTTTTTTTGTGGTTCCCTTGCTAAAAAGAATTGAGAATCTTCATTATTTCACAGGCATTGCAACAATATCAAAGCAAGAAAAAACTAGTCAGCTTCAGTCTTTTGTAAAGAGGTGATTAAAGCGACATCTCCATTAACGACAAATTTTATGTTGATGCCAAAAAAACTAACGCCATATTGTTTTGAGTCGGAACCATCGATATTCCATGCTGGCCTGGGATCTAGCGAACAGGTTTCTAGAATCAAGGAACGAAGATTCTCGTATTTAGTTTCATATACTGCAAGCTCCTGTTTTGCAATTTCAGAGAATTTAACATTGAGCTTTTGTTGCGGTTTTTCTGATGCATATCCCCCGTTGGCGTCAGGTATTGAGTCGGCATACGGAATGTAGGGTTTTATGTCAAGAATTGGTGTTCCATTTAGAAGGTCCAAGCCGCCAATTTTAATATAAATACTTCCATGCTCTTTATAATGTTCTAAATATTTTACCGCCGATAACCCCAGAGGATTTGGTCTAAAAGGTGATCTGCTGGAGAAGACTCCTACTTTTTGCTTGCCTCCAAGTCGGGGCGGTTGGACTGTATTTGCCCACCTTCGACAGGCCGTTTTATGAAATAGGTAAATTATCCAAAGGTGGCTAAATTGGTTCACTTCTCTCAGGCAATCAATATCAGTGAAAGTACTGTTTAGTTTAATTAACCCGATCGCTGAAGTGGCTAAATTTGCTTGTCTGGGAATGCCAAATTTCTGTTTGTAAGGACTCTTTACTTTTCCGATTGGCGTTAACGAGATATTCTTTATTGACATAAGATTATTGGAAAACGCATCTCCATTTAAAAACAAATGTTTAGAGTTTTATACTATGATTCTAAAATGGGATAGGACAAAACCTTTTACCATTGATGTTATTGTAAGACCTGATCGGATTGATGGCTACGGCCATGTTTCAAACCATTTTTATTTGGCATGGATGACGGACTGTATGTTTGCTCATTCAGCTGCCGTTGGTCTAGATGATTCAACTTGCGCCAGTATGGCCAGGGGAATGGCAGTAAAAGATATGAGGGCAGAATTTATCTCGCCAGCATACGAGGGGGATAAATTAACTGTGGGGAACTGGATAATTTATTCTGACAGAAAGCTCAGAGCTTCTCGGCGATTCCAAATCATAAATAGCGATAGCGGGAACACCATTGCGCGAGCGGAGATGGATTTTATTTGCACTAATCTAGAAAATGGAAGACCCGTTAAAATGCCAGAGATATTTAAAGAGAGGTATGTNGTNGATAGCGAAAAGGTATGAGTGATCAATCGAGTTGGATTATGATTTNTGAGCACTAGAAAACAAAAATTATTATAAGGATTAGACTGCCCATGAGTGATTTAGATAATGAGATTTCAAATGAGAAAGAATCAACTCCTATAGCTACCAAAAGCGAGCCTGCAATGACACCTGTCCAAAAATTGGGAGAGGCTATTGCTGATCGAATTGAGAGATGGATGCCAAACCCTTTTTTATTTGCAATCTTACTAACGTACTTGGCTGCCGTAGCTGCTTTTATTTCAGAAGGTTCAGGACCCGTNGAAGTTGCTCAATCCTGGTACGATGGCTTTTGGAGCTTATTGCAGTTTTCGATGCAAATGGTANTGATTTTNGTGACGGCAAATGTTGTCGCNTATCATCCAAGGGTTCGTAGNGGAATTTTGTTTTTGGTGAAGTTGCCAAAAAATGGTCGCCAGGCGGTAGTAATGGTGGGACTTGCTTCCATGGTGACTGGCTGGATCTCGTGGGGGTTAGGACTAATTTTTGGAGCCATCCTTGTCCGTGAGATGGGCAAGTATGCAGAATCTACTGGTGTTAAAATTCATTATCCACTGCTAGCCGTGGCAGGGTACATGGGTATGAGCCTCACTTGGGGGTGGGGCTTGTCTAGCTCGGCGGGTTTGCTCCAAGCCACTGAGAATAATGCGCTGATGCAATTAGGTTTTGTTGACCGCGTAATTCCGGCCACGGAATGGGTATTTCATCCCTACCCTTTGACTCTGACGGTTTTGTGCATGATTTATGGCTCCTTGATTCTTTACCTCNTATGCCCACCTTCCGAAAACTGCAGACAGATTAGCAGGTATGTAGATCTGAATTCAGAACAAGAATCGACCGCNGCTGACGCTGAGCAAAAGCCTGAGATTAAAACCTTGGCTGATCGNATTGATAATAGTCTCGNNTTAGGTGGAATAATTGCTATCACAGGTCTTTTGTTGTTTGTTAACGTATTTCTAACAGAGGGACTCGGAGCACTGGATTTGAATGTGCTTAATTTCGGATTTTTCATGATTGGTATGGTTCTATACCTTAGCCCAACAAAATATCAGAAGGAATTCTATGATGCCGTTTTAGGTAGTTCTGGCGTAATTCTGTTATTCCCGTTTTATGCGGGAATTATAGGGATTATGACAGGGACGGGCCTTGTTGATAGCATGACGGAATCTTTGTTGTCTGTTGCTACTGCTGAAAATTTCCCAGTGATAGCTTGGATTACTGGTGGGATCCTCAATCTTTTCGTTCCCTCTGCTGGCGGGGAATGGGCCATCATTGGTGGTCCAATGATGGTGGTNGGAGCAGAACTTGGAATACCTTANGGNCAGATTATAGATGCATATGCGGTGGGTGATGCACACACCAATCTNTTAAATCCGTTTTGGGCGATACCACTATTGGCCATTACGGGTTTACGTGCTCGGGATATGTTTGGCTATGCGATCACGGCTATGATACTGCTAACGCCCTTTCTGGCGATTTTGCTTTACTTGTTACCTTACTGAGATTTTTTGGAGGGGGGAATTGAGTAGGTGCCAACGGCATGAGCAACTGGCTCATCGATTCCCTCCGAGAAAAGCGACACTTCCCCTATTGCAAGTGTCTTGCCGCACTTAAGAAGCTTACATTCGGCGAGAATGTCCTTGCTCGCAAGGGGTTTTTTTAAAAAATTGATGTTAAAGCTTGTCGTCACGGCGAGTTTGACTAGTCCAATTTCACGTAAGATAGCTGCATAAATTGCGAAATCTGCCAAAGCCATCATGGTNGGTCCTGAAACTGTCCCTCCTGGCCTCAGGTTCTGTTGATAGACTTCTTTCCTGATGGTTACGTATTCGCTATCGCATTTTTCTAAAATGAAATTCATTTGAGGGAACTCATGCTCAAAGAAATTTCTTAATTCTTCTTCAGTCAATTTCGGCATTTTAAGTGTTGGCCNTGCTTTAAAACTGAGATTTTGGCCTATTGAGCGGCTAAAAACAGCAAATTTCGCTGATAGCCCCTGTATTTTTGGTCCTAGCCCATTTATGCTATCTCCGAAATTTGAATCCTTAGGGAGAGATAGACATGCTTCATACTAATAAATTGTTGTCATCATCACTTATCTTGATGTTTGCTTCGAGTGTGGCTTATGCCCAGTTTGGCAATCATATCTCGGGTGATGGTATACCGAATCCGAATCCTGTTGTCACTCAAGCTTGGGGTGATTTGCCGTCGGGCCGCAATTGGGGGTCCACAGCCGGCGTTGATATCGATCCCATTGATGGGCATGTCTGGGCTTATGAGCGTTGTGGCGCAAGTTCATTTGGTGGTGGTACTCCGATAAATTGCGATACTAACCCTGTAGACCCTATTTTTAAATTCCACAGAGAAACTGGAGAGGTGCTCGCTAATTTCGGCGGCGGGCTTATGCAAACCCCACACGGTATCCATGCTGATCATGAAGGAAATGTTTGGGTTACTGACTTTGCTGCTAATGCGGATGGAACGAAAGGGCACCAGGTACACAAGTTCAGTTCAACCGGGGAACTCCTNATGAGTTTGGGNACTCCGGGTCAGGCNGGNTCAGATTTGGGATATTTTAANCAGCCTAATGATGTCATCGTTGGNCCAGANGGNAGCATTTACGTTTCAGATGGACACAACGGTCAAGGAATGATNAGTAATCAGGCGATGGAAGAGGGNCGAGGCACTGGGCANACCGCACGGATCATGAAATTTACGCCACAGGGTGAATTTATCAAAGAGTGGGGTCAGATTGGTGTTCGGCACGGTGAATTTAGAACCCCTCATGCAATGGAATTTGATTCGAAAGGGCGGCTCTGGGTAGCAGATAGGGGAAATCATCGTCTAGAGATTTTTGACCAGGATGGCAATTATTTAGAGTCTCGATATGCCTATGGCCGAATCAGCGGAATTTTCATAACCGACAATGATTTGGTTTATGCAATTGATTCGGAATCAAGCCCGACAAATCACGTTGGTTGGAGAAACGGCGTTAGAATTGGGCACATTGATAAGGATGAAATAACCGGATTCATTCCCCCTTTTGAGCGACCAGACCGCGTTTATCAGGGCACTGCCGGAGAGGGAGTTGCTGTTGATTCTAGTGGAAATGTTTATGCTGCTGAGGGGCCGAATTCTTTGAGTTGGGCCGGAGGCGCGTTTACGAAATATTCCACCAGATAAGCCCCAAAGTACTTGAAAGGCAATGTGGTTCTTCGTACCACATTGCCTTTTTTATTACCAAGATAAAAGATGGAACCAAAGATGAATTCGATTAATTGGCAAGACGTAGAGCTAGAAGTTGTTAACGAGAACATGAAACGACAGATAGTCACGGGCGAGACAATGACAGTCGCTAAAATTTATTTTGAAGATGGTTTTGTAGTGCCGATGCATAGTCATCATAATGAGCAGATTACCCAGGTTGTCAAAGGGCAAATGCGTTTCGAATTTGGTGGTGACGAACCGAAAGAACTTCTGCTCAATCCTGGGGATGTTGTTGTAATTCCTCCCAACCTACCACATGGCGCAACATGCATAGGTCCTGTCGAGGAGATAGATATGTGGTCACCTCGCAGAGACGATTGGCTTGATGGCAGCGATGCTTATTTACGTGGATAAATCTAGAAGAAAACAAACATTCTGGTTTCGATGCTTTGCCTGGGTTGGGCATTTTCTGGAGCTAGCCTATTTTTAAATGCGGTATGCACTGATCGCTTAGCACGGATTTTGCTTTCAGAGTCGTAAGTCTTAATCATGAGAACTTCATTTTTTGTCATCTCAGGATAGTAATACCATCTATGTTTGGGGCTGTAACTCACTAGTTCAAGTTCGCCTATGCGCCCCTTTGCGCGTCGTTCACTTGCATGTATCTCGTCTTCTGTCACGGTCTGAGCATCACAACAAGTTAGCGGTGAAGTGATTACCGGTCCGGCTATGGAGCGCCAAACGTTTACGATGGCGAACCGAGATTTAAAAAGGGTATTTGTTTGAGTGGCGGGCATTAAATCTTTGATTCTTTTTCGTGCTGAAGCATCAGTGTAGTCATTGTGTGCGATGGCTGCGGCTTCTCTGATGGAATAACGATCTCTAATTTGGGGAGAGTCGGATCGCAGCGTGTGATCAAACACAAAAAGAGTTTTACCACCAGTAGCGGGAAGAACCAATTCTTTGAGTTCTTCTACATATTTAAATTCATTTTCCTGGATTGCATAAAAATCAGGAATAGAAGACGAGTGCTCATGTAGCTCAAAACCTTGTACATCTAGTGAAAATTGATTTCCAAATTCCCTTGCGTTAAACAGCTCCACGGTTATATTTTCAAACTTCGCTTGTATATTCAGAGCTGCATTTGCGCCACCATCAGAGGCAATGTAAATGGGTCTGGTGCCATCAGGCATTAGATAGCGTATCTCAGCTTTCTTTGGTAGATCACTCATTTTTCTTACTAAAAGTCCTTGAGAATCGGAACGGAATCACTTGACTGATGACCGGTTTCATTAATACTCTTTTAACCTGAAAGATTATCCAATTAGTATTGAGAACCTTTCTGTCTTCATCCAGCAGTTAGTATGACAGATTACCGAAAAAAATTGCAGGAGAGCCAAATGGGACTAACAAATAAAACAGCAAGTATCATTCTTGCGGTAATTGGGCTATCACCTTTTTCTTTGTTGTTTGCTCAGCAGCCAAATTCAATTAANTTCGCAGAGCATGTAGCTCCAATTATCTATGATAATTGTGTCGAATGTCATCGGCCGGGCTCGATTGCNCCNATGTCGTTATTAGACTACGAGACGGTCCGAGCNTGGGGCCCTGTTATCAAAGANAGAGTGGAGAAGCGCAGTATGCCTCCTTACTTTATTGACAAGGANGTTGGGGTCCAGTCGTTTGAAGACGATCGTTCTCTGAGTGATCAAGAGATAGCAACAATTGCTGCATGGGTTGATTCTGGTTCACCGCAAGGCGATATGAATTACCTTCCTCCCGCTCCACAATTTGAAGACGATGTTGCCTGGACGCTTGAGGATGATATGGGTCGTCCACCCGATTTGATCATTCCAATACCCGAACCTTTTACCGTTCCNGCGGATGGACCAAATTGGTGGATGACGTTTTACAGCGACACTGGCTTAACTGAAGATCGTTGGATTAAAGCTTTTGAAACGAAACCTTCAGCGGAGGGTTATCCGGTGGTGCATCACGCAGTAACCTCAATGGANTTTCCAGATGGCGGTGGAGGTTTTTTAAGTGAATATGCACTTGGAAAGACTGCCGACATAAATCCACCCGGTACAGGTCAGTTAATCAAGGCTGGAACACGACTAAATTGGAATGTGCATTACGCAGCTAGTCCTGACGGTTTAGATAGAACCGATCGAACCCGTTTGGCCCTCTGGTTTTTGCCGGAAGGTGAGGATCCCGAACATGAGCTTATTCGCTCTCACATGGCTGACAATGAGGATTTAGATTTGCCGGGTGGGGAGGAACGAATTCGCACAGACGGTTATGAGTATTTGGATAAAAATATCCGNATAACCGCATTCCAGCCNCANTTGCATAANNTGGGAACTAGGCAGTGTATTGAGGTTATCTATCAGGATAACAGGCGGCAGACTTTAAGCTGTGCAGATTGGGATTTTGGTTGGCACATTGCCTATAACTATTCAGAGGAGGTTCAGCCGCTGATCCCGAAAGGCTCGATGATTCACGTAACCAGCTGGTTTAATAACTCAAAGAGTAATCCTTGGGCTGGTGATTCTAGGAATTGGGTAGGGTTTGGACAACGCTCAACCGATGATATGTCATTCTCTTGGATAAGTTACTACGAACTCACGGATGATGAATACGACNAAGCAGTAGCTGAGCGGCATGCCGGTTTTGAGGTCGGCAGTGACGATTAGTTGAAATAAACAGTCATGATATACGAGAGGAGTTCTCGAACGATGTGTATTCGTTATCTGTGGAGTAAATTCGGTATTTTGTTGGCGGTTTGTTTCGTTATTGGCTCAACGTCGATCTCTGCTCAAACTTTGTATAGGTTTGGGCAGAGTGTACAGCCTATCTTTGAGGGTTTTGAGAGGAATTCCGATGGAACTTTTACGATGTGGTTCGGCTACCTAAATCGTAATTATGATGAAACGCCGAACATTGTTATCGGGGATAACAATACTTTCTTCGCTGCTGACGGTGTTGATTCTGCTGGACCTCTCGATCCGAGTCTGTTTTTGGCCGATCCGGGCCCAGCGGACAGAGGTCAGCCCACTTACTTTTATCCTCGTCGTCAGCAATTTGTTTTTGGGGTTGTNGTACCTGCTGATTTTTTTGGTAAAGAGTTGGTNTGGTCGGTTAGTCACAATGGTGAAACGCGCACNGCGGTAGGGACCTTAGAACGTGAAAATATTTGGTCTGTCGATGAGGGTGTATGGAGTGCAAATCGAGGTCGCGGAACTGGAGGTCGCACTGAGGTTGAGTATGCAAATGCGGTTCCTGAAATCCGTTTNGTTGGACTTGAAGGTCAGCTGAATACCGGTGTTGGAATACCGACCAGCTTAAGAGTTTTTGCATCCGATGATGGGATACCTGGCCCTTATGAGAGAAATAGAAGGGGTAAGATGGAAAGATTGCCCAACGATTTGCCCGAGGTTGGTGGCGGAATAGGGAGGAATTCGCCAAAAGAACAGAGCATAGTTAATTACGCCTCGGCTGATAAAACAGGTCTTGCGGTCACATGGTTGAAGTATAGAGGCCCTGGTGAGGTGTATTTTGAAAATCAGGTTGCGGAGATTGAGCCGATTGGTGAAGAAGTGACTGCTACTGNCACTTTCAGTGAAAGTGGNACCTACGTGCTCCGNGCNTACGCCGATGATTCAACTTACACTAGTTATTCTGAGGTAATTGTTGAAGTTCAGTAGCGTTAAANACAATTTTTGCAGTTAGCGTTGCTTATTTTTTAAACGANAATTAGCTCAGCACTCTTNCCCTAATTTTGAACGATATTAGCGTCTTGAAATTCTGGATGGAGTTTTCAAATTCGTAGTATTTTTAAAAACTGATGGAGTATTAAATGCAGGTTGTAAACTATAAGTTACCTTTTTGTGCNTTTTTTGTACTGACTTTGATAGCCGGTAATCAGCTGTATGGTCAAGCACCGATAATACAACCGGGACCACCTGGTCAGCCTGGTCGTATTATATCAGCACAGGAAGCCTCTGATTTAGCGGGTATTCAATATTCTGCGGGGGACGTAATGTTTCTGCAGGGCATGATTTCTCACCATGCTCAGGCGATGGAGATGTCCGCCCTAGTCGATGCTAGGACAAACAGAGAACCAGTAAGATTGTTAGCGCAACGTATTTCGCTTTCCCAAGAAGATGAGATATCAATGATGCAGGATTGGCTTGATGATAGGGGGTTAGACGCGCCTTCGATTGACGCTCATCACAGTAGCGATTTTCAATTGATGCCTGGGATGCTTTCTNCCGANGACATCGAGCANTTGGAGCAATCAGAGGGCGANGAATTTGATCGNTTATTCCTAAGCTTTATGATTGAGCATCATGAAGGTGCNNTGGAGATGGTAGACAATTTGCTTGATCAACAAGGTGCGGCTCAAGATCCTGTTTTATATGCTTTTNCGTCTGATGTCACCTCAGATCAGGGTGCAGAGATCGATAGAATGGATGCCATGTTAGCCGGATTTTCGCCTGATCCTCGGGTTAATTTGGCTCCCGGTTTTCGGGATGCTGGAGAAGCGTCTCTTAATGTTCAGTTATTAGTTTCACTTCCTAAACCAGAGGGTTTTTATGATCCGGATAACCCATCAGGAGTGCCCAACCGTTCGGAGAGTGAGGAGATACTCGAGCCTCAAGATGCTGCTGATGCCTCGGTAACAGGTGAGGAAGAAGTTGCTAACGAAGAAGCGGCTAGTGGTCTTGCCGAAACACCGGCTGAAGAGGATGAAGAGGATGAAAATGCCGATCCTAGGCCTTCTTTGCTCCGATTCTCAAACACCGATCTTCTTTTTAGTGGTAATTACCTCGTTGCTGGAAATTATCATGGCTTCAACACTTACGATATAAGCAACCCTCAAGCACCAATGCTCTTAAGTTCAGTGGTGTGCCCTGGGGGACAGGGTGATGTATCGCTTATCGGAAACCTATTAATAATGTCTGTCCAAGAGACGAGGGGTAGGTTAGATTGTGGCTTGGCGGGGGTGCCGGATCCAGTCAGTGAAGAAAGGATTCAGGGCATCCGTATTTTCGATGTAAGTGACTTTAGTATGCCTATGCAAGTTGGTGCGGTCCAGACTTGTCGCGGATCACATACACACACTGTCGTTGGTCCGCCCAACGAGGATAACAACGCCTATGTGTATGTTTCAGGTACCTCTAGGGTTCGTGATGATGAGGAGTTAGCGGGCTGTTCGAACGATTCCCCTTTTGAGAACCCAGAATCTGCCCTCTTTCGTATCGAGGTCATAGAAATTCCAATGGATAGACCCCAAGATTCAAAAATTGTTAACCGCCCATTCATTTTTTCGGATCCAGAGACCGGTGTATTAGCTGGACTATGGGAGGGGGGAGATCATGGGCCTGAGACTCAAAGCACGAGAGAGACAAATCAATGTCATGATATTACAACTTTTCCTGAAATCGGGCTTGCTGCAGGGGCATGCTCTGGAAATGGAATTTTGATGGATATTTCTGATCCTGCAAATCCTCAGCGCGTCGATCAGGTTGTAGATCCTGGTTTTGCGTACTGGCATTCTGCAACGTTTAATAATCAAGGAACTAAGGTAATTTTTACAGATGAGTGGGGTGGGGGTGGCAGGCCGCGATGTAGGGCATTAGATCCTTTAACATGGGGTGCCGATGCGTTCTACGACATAGTTGATAGTAAGTTGGTCTTCAAGTCTCACTATAAAATGTCTGCGCCTCAGACAGATACGGAAAACTGTGTGGCTCACAATGGGTCTCTGATTCCAGTACCAGGCAGAGATATTTTTGCTCAGGCCTGGTATCAAGGCGGTCTGTCTATCGTGGATTTTACTGATTCATCTAATCCCGTTGAGATAGCATTTTTTGACAGGGGGCCCCTCGATGAGGAAGAACTGATTACAGCCGGTTACTGGTCGACTTATTGGTATGGCGGGCATATTTATGCGACTGAAATCGCCCGTGGTTTGGATGTCTTTTCTTTGGAGGCTAGTGATTACTTGAGTGAGAGTGAGATTGCGGCGGCTTCACTCCAAGATGCTAATGTGACTGTCAATGCGCAAACACAGGAGCGAGTAACTTGGCCAGCCGTTCCCGTAGTTGCGAGGGCGTATGTAGATCAGCTGCAAAGAGATGAAAATGTCGATACTCAGCAGCTGCAGTCTTTGCGACGTGTTTTGGATGAGGCTGAAAGTTTGCTTGATAATTCAAGCAGTGACTCTAACGTTGCAACCGAATTAGATAGCTTTGCAAATGCAATACAAGATCAAAGTAGCTCAAATTCAGGACTAAAAAGAGATAGGTATATTTCTTTAGCATCGACTCTTCGAGGCATCGCTGGAAAACTTCGTTAATCATCATAGAGTATTCAGTAAATAAAAAGGGTCGCCATGGCGACCCTTTTCTACCTAGACTCAATTTCTAACGATTGCTGGTTTCCGCTGCAAGTCGTTCCTCAGTGCGGTGCCCCGAAAGAATATTTGTCATACCATAATTTCCTTCATGACAGGCATACTCGTAAATTTTATCGGGAGTTCCATCAAAAATAATTTCACGAGTATAAGGTGCAGTGTAATTTCCTGGATCATTGGAAGTGAATTGATACTGCAAAGCATTATCGCCAATACGAGTTAGTCTCTCTATATTCACCTTTTCAATAGTACGCGGGCTGGTGCTGCTAGCTTCAGAGTAGTTAGTAGTTTCTATAACCAACGTGTTCCCTTCCCACCAACCTCTGGAATCCCCATGCCATAATTTTACGCTGCTATCCAAGTGGGGCTTAGCTACAATCGGAATAATTCGCACATCGTGTGCCATTTCCTGAATGATGGCGACTGTTTCTTTTGATTGGACAATTTGCCAGTAGCTGTTATACCCCGAGCCTAGTCGTGGCGCACCGAAAGAAAGACAGCGCTCTCCTAAAGGTCGATCTTCCCAAGTATCTGCCGGATGAAGTCTTCTATGCTCTGCTAAATCTCTAGACGCCGCTATCGCAGCCTCAGTTCGGGCAGGGAATTTACCATTTGGCGGATCTATAATTTGCGAAGTTCTTCTATGGATTGTTCTTGGCGCCATCCATTGAGAATCGTAATTTCCTGTGGTGGGATCATAAGATGTAATTTCACCCGCAAAAATCGCTTGTAAGACCCCCTCTCCGAATAGGGCATCTTCCCCTGCAGATTCTATTTGATTAAGCCTAGATGTTAAGAACTCCACATCCTCATCGGTTAAATACTCTTTATCACCAAATACGTCTGGTCTCTCGACTGGAGTTATGGTGTTGTTTTCCCAAACTCCCTGCAAATCTGGATGTCCATCTATCGTTCTTGGTACTTCATAATCACCGACGTTTTGCGCGCTGACTTGCGACATGAGGACAGTTAGTGTCGCAGCGCCGAGTTTTTTGAATAATTTGTCCATTGATTGGCACCTATTAATTTACTCAAGTTATGAAACAGAAATCTCAAGTCTATTCTATCAATAAAAGTACAGTACTATTTACTGGTTTTATATTTATTTTTTCTACGCCCATAATGTAATACACTCCTTAGTATATCAACCTCTAACTTTTAAAAATTTAATAAAAAACAGGAATATAGATCCGATGAAATTAATTTTGAGATTTTCCGCTTTAGTGCTTGCGTCCTTGTTTGCAGTTTTTCCTTTGGTTGCCGCGGATAAATGGCCTGCAGAACCTCCCGCAGAGGCACCTGCGGATTGGGGACCAGTTTCGGCAAATTTTGAGGAAATTGATTATCCCTATCCAGTACATTTCTTGAAGCTTAGGCGTTTTGATCAAGATATGAATATGGCGTATATGGATATCGAGCCGACTGGACGGTCTAATGGACAAACCATCTTCTGGCAGCATGGTATGAATTTTTATTCTGAGGCTTACACGCCCACACTTCGTGCTCTTGCTGCTGAAGGTTTCCGAGTTTTAGCAGTGGATAGAATAGGTTATGGGAAGTCTTCTAAGCCGGTAATTCCTTACAATTTCAATTTTGTTGCCTCAAATATGAAAGCCCTGTTGGACGAGTTGGGTATCGAGAAGGTGGCAATTGTTGGACACTCGATGGGCGGGATGGTAGTAAGCAGATTCGCCATGCTCTACCCTGAAGTAACGACCCATGTCGCGATGGTCAATCAAATCGGGTTAACCGATCAACGACAAAGTAGACCTTGGAGCGATCCTTATGGAGCCGAGCTTGTTCCAGCAACATATCGGGGGATACTTGCGGGACACCGCCGTTATTTTCCCAAGGCGTGGCCGCCTGCGCATTTGGAGTTTGTGAGAAGGCAATATGGCCAGACACTGAGCGGCGAATGGCCTCGACTGACAATGGTTAGGCGCCTTCAAGGAGGTATGCTCTACAATGACCCTGTGGTTTATGACTGGCAACATATATCTACAAAAGCTCTAGTAATTGGAGGAGAGGAGGACGGATTAGTACCAGATTTTCCTCCATTGGCGGAAAACGTGGCAAATGAGTTGCAGAATTCAGCTTTGTTGCTATATCCGGGAATCGGTCATGCCCCTCAGATTGAGATCCCAGATAAGTTTCATTCAGACCTAATTCGGTTTTTGAAATCGGACCCAAATCAGCCAGCGAGTGATTGGCGTTGATAGAGAAATTGTAATAACAAGTCGAGACACAATTTAAAGGAGAGACTCATGAATGTCCGTGCTAAAACTTTTATAAGCTTACTCTGTTCGGCGTCTCTATTTTGGTCTGTCGGGTCGACAGCTCAAGTAACTCTTGGTACAGAAAATGGTGAATGGCGTTACATAGGTGGAACGATAGGCCACACGAGGTATTCTCCTTTAGACCAAATCAACGCAAATAACTTTAACAATCTAGAACAGGCATGGATATGGCGGACTGACAATTTCGGCCCTAACGTGGACTATTTTTCGCGTTCAACACCAATCTATGTGGATGGTATTTTATACACAGTTGCCACCCCGAGGCGGCAGGTGATAGCCATGGATCCTGCCACAGGTGAAACCTTATGGACGTTCAGGGAGCCCGAGACTATTCGTCATCAACGCTCGCCTCGGCAAGCTTATGGGAAAGGGGTTACCTACGGGGAAATCAACGGGAGAGGGGTAATTTATATCACGACCCCAGGATTCTTTTTATGGGCATTGGATGCAAAAACGGGTAGACCTCTTGAAGATTGGGGCGGAGCATTCCCTGTCGGCGGATATCCTGACACCGGCGTTATCGATCTTATTCCTTACCTTGTCGATGACTGGGGGCCCTGGCAGGACTTCCTGGTAGCCGGGGGTGAATATGACCCTAACTACGGTATTCCCAGAGAATTAGGTATGGTAACCGCATCAGCGCCTCCAATTATCGTGAACGGGGTTTTGGTTGCCCTAGTTGGACACCAGCCCAGTTATGGTCAGACCCGGATTGAAAACGTTCCCGGCGACATTATGGGTTTCGATATGGCCACCGGAGAGAGGTTGTGGAAGTTTCATGTGATTCCTCGACCAGGTGAGGTGGGTCATGAGACATGGCATAACGATGCCTGGCGTTTCTCAGGAGATATGTCGACTTGGGCGCCAGCTTCGGCAGATCCAGAATTAGGACTAGTGTATCTGGTCACTAATGCGTCTACCGTTCAAGCTTATGCCGGACATCGGCCGGGCTATAATTTGTTTGGCGGCAGCTTGTTGGCGATCGATGTTCAGACCGGCGAGAGGAAATGGCATTTTCAAATCCATCGCAGCGATCAATGGAATTATGATTTACCAACGCCTCCACTCCTCATGGATTTAAATGTTGATGGACAACAGATCCCGGCTGCGGTTCAGAATACAAAACAGGGCTTGGTGTTCGCCTTCAATCGTGAAACGGGTGAGCCTATTTGGCCAATCGAAGACAGACCAGTGATTCAGACTGAGGTGCCCGGTAACTATACAGCTTCGACGCAGCCCTATCCTACTTGGCCGGAACCTGTTGACCGAATTGTATTTGATGGTATTACGGATGAATTTGTTATTGATTTTACACCGGAATTAAAAGAGCAGGCCTTAACAATCTTAAATGGATACAGGGTAGGCGGGTTATATGTTCCTCAATTACCTGATACCTATGAAGGCGAATTTATCAACAACATTGGATGTTTGGGAGGTGGGAATATAATCAATCACCCTCCTGCAGCTGACCCCACCAATGGTATGATGTTTAATTCTCATCGCCGTAATTGTTTTGCGCCGAATTTTATGAGGGCGACCAACGGCATCGATCGTGATAATCCTAACTATCCTGAGCCGGGCGCAGGGGGCGCGACACCAAATAGTACACCTACCACAGGAAAAACGGTTGCTGCATGGTTACCTGGTGGTGGAAGACGGAGAGGAGGACTTCCTACTATTGACGGTCTTCCGATTTATAAGCGAATGAATAACCAACTTACTGCGTACCAGATGAATTCCGGAGAAAAGACATGGTCACTTCCTGTAGGTGAAACTCCCAAAGAGTATGAAAACCACCCATTATTAGAAGGGATTGATGTTCCTAACTCGGGAGGGACAGGCTGGTCAGTTCAGATGGTGGCAGGAGATTTATTGGTGCAGACGAGAGCTTTGAGCGAGGGTATGGCTCAGATTGAACCTGACGCTCCGCTTACATTAAATGCTCGGGACAAAATGACGGGTGAAATTGTTGGATCCGTGCCTTTACCCGCTCCGGGACAGTACGGAATGATGACGTATATGCATCGAGGTAAGCAGTACATTGTAGTCCAGATAGGCAGTTCGCGAACGGATTATCCTGGAGCGCTTGTTGCTTATCGGCTTCCTGATTAATGACAGAACTTGAAAATGACCTAGGTGATGTTAGCTATGTTAATTAATCGTATGGCGATCATTTTTGTATTTGCGAGTGCGCTATTCCTTAATAGTGCTCATGTATTCCCCCAGGAATTCAATTCTGTTGAGCGATTTAAAACAATAAGTGAAGCTGAGTTAATTAAGCCGGATGATGAGGACTGGCTCATTTGGAGACGGACCTACGACGCACAAGGACACAGCCCCCTAGACCAAATTAACAAGAGTAACATTGATGATTTGGCAGAGGTTTGGAGGGTTGAATTGGAGCAGGGCCCAAATATGGCAACCCCATTAGTCCATAACGGGGTGATGTTTCTCGCTAGTGCTCAAGATAGTGTTCTTGCTCTCGATGCAACTACTGGAGAGCAGCTGTGGGAATACAAACATCGCCCAACTGGATTTCCAAGTCCGAGGATCGGGATCGCACTTCATGGGGACAAAGTTATTGTTCCAACTCAAAATATGCAAGTTGTTGCGCTCAAGGTCGCGACTGGGGAGTTGATATGGAAGCATGAGATTGAAACACCCCAGCACGAGGAGCCACTGAGGTTACCGTATTCGCTTCGCGGTGCTCCAATGGTAGCGAACGGCGTGGTGCTGCAAGGTGTAACAGCGACAATGATTCCTGAGGGTGGATTTCTTGTCGGTCTTGACCTTGAAACAGGAGACGAGCTTTGGCGTTTTCACAGTATAGCTCGACCTGGAGAGCCGGGCGGAAACACTTGGAACAATCTGGCCTTAGAGGATCGAAGCGGGGGATCAGTCTGGGTACCTGCCAGTTATGATCCTGAACTGGATTTAGCATACTATGGAACGGCTCCTACTTATGACACGGCTCCACTTTTGCATTCGCTTAATAAAGAAGGTGTCAGCAATGAAGCCTTGTACACAAATGCGACGATCGCATTGCGTCCAAAAACAGGGGAGCTCGCTTGGTTTTTTCAGCACATGCCAAATGATCAGTGGGATCTTGATTGGGTTTTTGAGAGGCAAATAGTTGAACTAGGAATTGGTGGTAATTCGCGTAAAGTAGTTTTAACGGCTGGCAAAATGGCACTTTTTGATGTGCTTGATGCAGCTACAGGTGAGTATCTTGATTCCTTTGATGTTGGTCTTCAGAATATTGTTACTTCTATTGATCCTCATACCGGCAATAAGACGATTAACCCCAGAGCAATTCCTAATGCCGAAGACTCTAATCTTTTATGNCCCATGGCTAATGCTGGGAGAAATTGGCCCTCGGCTTCAATCAATCCTACAACAAAGATGCTTTACCTCCCCTTGTCTGAAATTTGCATGATGTTCGGNCCGACGAGTGATACTCGTACNCTNCTGTCAACGGGAGTTTCTATCNTTCCACAGCCANCGTTAANCAGTGATGGAAAATTTGGACGCGTACAAGCNATTAATCTTGAAACTGGAGAAATGGTGTGGGATTTTCGGGAGGTCGCGCCGCCGGTTTCGGCCACCCTTTCGACAGCAGGTGGGGTTGTATTCGTTGGCACATTAGACAATAGGTTTGTGGCTTTNGATGAAAAAAATGGGNAAACGCTTTGGGAGAATGAGCTCGGNGATATTCCAAATTCCTTTCCGATCAGTTACGGGGTCAATGGAAAACAATACATAGCNATTGTCGTGGGCCAACCCAGCGTTTATCACGCAACCGTCTTAAAGTCNTATATTGACGGATTTCTTGGAGATGAAAGTCCTCTTGTTGATTTGCCGCGTGCTGGCCCCGCACTTGTCGTGTATGCGCTAGNTTCAGANTAAGAAACCTGTCAGCGGGGCACAAATTGCCTTTGNACAATGTGCTCTGGATCAGCGTCCGACCTGGGCACTAATTTTTGTGGGCGACCTGCTTGATTATCTGTTCCGTATAGGTTTCCGTCTTCATCAACTCCCAAAGANTGCATCTCTATCCAAAAGTCNGGTCCTTCTACCGGAAGGGGCCAAGTATATTCTCTAGANCCATCAAGATTGAATTGTACGATTTTGGGAGGATTCAANTCCGTTACCCATGCGCTATCTTCGCTTACCCAAACATCGAGAGGTAAGCCTAAGTCTTCCCATGTGGTTACGTAGTCGTAAGATGGATATTCATCAGAATCAGTTCGCTCTGTTTGTTGAAAAACCTTGACGTTCCTTGCGTCTCGATCCAAGGCGTAAAGATGCTCATCNGGACCCATGGCCAAGCTATGAATAGAAGTGAATTGATGAGGTTCNTCTCCTGGTTCACCAAACTCTGAATGATAAGATCCATCTGCGTTTCGCACGACAATACGTCGATTATTTCCAAGACCATCTGCAACCAAAAATTTGCCGTCTGGGAGAAAAGCTACATCTTGAGGCATATGGTAGTGGGTCTCATCATTGCCTGGAACGTTCTTTTCTCCAAGAGTCATCAGGAGATGCTCACCATCATTGGAAAATATGTAAATGATATGGCCCGTCTCATCTATTACCCAAACTCGTTTNTCTGGGTCATAAGGGCTCTGAGTCAGTCTGTGTGGTCCTGGACCATCAGTTCCGGTAAATAAATGATCCCACTGATCCCAGACTTCTTTAACATTACCGTCGCTATCTACGATATAAATACAATTTCGCCAGATTCGACCTCTTCCCCTCAAAACATTCCACCCTAATGACCCNGCAAACGTCGTATANTCAGGNGGTAATGGGTCAGGTAGTTCGGTTTCTCCTCTTTGAAGAAAAAATATGCGGTCGTTTGATTCAACGAAAACTGAAGAGTTGCCGCCCCAAGTAAAGCCATCTCGTGCGAAGGGTTTCATCCATGTTTCTGTCGTAAAATCATACGGACTCGGTCCAATTATACCGGTGTCCTGGCCGAAAACCGTAATTGTGAATGAAAAGCTTAGAAACAAAGGAAAAATTATTCTTAACATAATGGTTGTCTTCCAATTCTGCGGTTGTTCGNCTTTAAAAAAGACCTTCATNTNCGCGTAGCNTAAGTTTTTATTNATATNNGACTTAATNTAACATAATTTATGNTCCTTCGCCTCCTACGTTTTGTTTTATTTGCTAGCTATTTTTCATTTATTTTCAGATCGATTATCATCCGCAAATGTATCATTTTCGCGTTTTTGTATTATTGTGTGTTTTCACTCAAATTGTGTTTTCACAGAACCAATCATTCGAGAGCTGGGTTGAGGAACTGCGGCAAGAAGCGGTGTTGTTAGGTCTTTCAGAGCAAACTCTTCTGGTGCTGGATGAATTGGAGGCTCCCCTGGAGCGAGTNCTGGAATTAGATAACAGCCAGCCAGAATTTGTACAAACTTTTTCCCGATATTTATCGTTGCGCGTGACTCCAAATCAAATTAGGAGAGGCATTGATTTGATGCAAGAGCATAGGCCGCTCTTGGATGAGGTAAGGCAACTCTACGGAGTTCAGCCCCATTACCTAGTCGCGTTCTGGGCTATTGAAAGTAATTACGGCAGAAATACTGGNGGGTTTTCGGTTTTACAAGCTCTGGCAACTCTAGCATTCGATCCAAGGAGGGCGGAATTTTTTCGTGAACAACTACTCATCGCACTTCAAATAATTGACGACGGTCACATACAAGCAGAGGATATGAGTGGCTCCTGGGCTGGGGCTATGGGACAGCTCCAATTTATGCCAAACATTTTTTCCCGATATGGTGTGGATGGTGACGGCGACGGAAGAGTAGATATATGGAACAGCCTGCCAGATATATTTCACTCAGCTGCTAATTTTCTTTCTCAATCGGGCTGGCGCGGTGATGAGCGGTGGGGTAGAGAAGTANTACTACCCTCGGACTTTGATTTTAACTTGTCGGGAACAAGCGTGAGTAAATCACTTGATGAGTGGCGAGCACTTGGAGTGCGTCAAGTCGATGGAAATCCAATCCCTGTTGCAAGTATGCAGGGATCTGTAGTGTTGCCGTCCGGTGCTAATGGTCCAGCATTTTTGGCTTATAACAATTTTAGAACCACAATGACTTATAATCCGTCTACTTTCTATGCTTTAACGGTTGGCCATTTAGCTGATCGGTTCACAGGGGGAGGACCGGTTCAACGCATGNTAGTTGATGAGCAAGCAATGAGTGTAGCTAATGTTATGGAGTTGCAAGAATTGTTGAACGGCTTGGGTTTCAGCTCAGGAGAGCCAGATGGCAGAGTAGGTAGACAAACCAGATCCGCGATTCGAGCGTATCAATCGAATATAAATCTTCCAACTGATGGACATGCCTCAAACCAACTTCTAGAAAACTTGCGAGAGCAACGATAAAAATCCGGACGCGTGAGTCAGATTTTAGATTGGTGAGTAACCTTAATATTGAGAGGGATCATATGGGAGCGGGTGAGCCCAACGTCGTATGTAAAAAAGACATTGATAACTATCGTCAGTTAGCTTTTGTNACNCTCGCTGCTGTCTACTTTTTAATAGCGGTCGGCGCCAGTGTCAGAGCGTCTGGCGCGGGTATGGGTTGCCCCGACTGGCCGACTTGTTTTGGTCAATGGGTCCCACCTACAAGTGAAACGCAACTACCAAGTAACTATCAAGAAATCTACGCAGACCTTGGATATGCTGATACCCGATTTAATGTTGTGAAAACATGGACGGAGTATCTTAATCGTCTGATAGGCGTAGGTATAGGTCTGCTAATATTCCTTACTGCTATTTTTTCCTGGCGCATTAGAGCTTACGACAATTCTATTTTTACAGCGTCCCTAGCGGCGTTTCTAATGGTCGGTTTCCAAGGATGGCTGGGATCAAAAGTCGTGAGTTCGAATTTACAGCCGGGCATGATTACACTTCATATGCTAGTCGCGTTAGCTATCGTCGGCACGTTGCTATTTGCGCTGGCGCAATCAGGACGACAAGCAGCCCTTAGTCAGCCCATTAATGCAATAGATCCTCGTGCGAAGCAGTGGCTTTATTTGGTAATTGGTATGACGGTCCTGCAAATAGCTATGGGTACGCAAGTTAGAGAAATGACCGATTTTTTGAAAGAGACAAAAGGTGAAGAATTAAGGACTTCTTGGATAGAGTTTATGCCCTGGTTTTTTTACGTTCACAGATCTTTTTCAGGCGTCGTTTTAGTTGCGAACTTATGGTTAGCAAAATTGTTGACTGATTCGCTCGGATGGGGTCACAACCTAACCCGGTTGACGTTTCTTATGATCGCGGTAATATGCTTTTCAGTTCTCTCCGGTGCTACCCTCGGACATTTGGGAATGCCTGCATTTATTCAACCTACGCATCTAGTAGCGGCAGCACTTTTATTTGGTCTACAGTTTCTTATTTGGGTCAGCTTCCAACAAGTCGCAAAGACATCTAACAAGATCACCGACAAACGCACTAAAGTTGTTTAGAATTTACTCGTTAACTATCTTAGTCTGTCAAAGATTGTGTTTGCCTTCCAACAGTCAGCTAAAACGATTGAGTGATGAGTGAAAAAGAGTTTGATATCGTTATTTTTGGGGCCACCAGTTTTGTTGGTCAAATTCTTTGCAGATATCTGGTTAATGACAGTTCTGAGCCAGATTTGAAATGGGCAATTTCCGGACGATCTCAACTTAAACTGAGAGAATTGAAATCAAGTTTAGGTAAGGAAGCTCAGGCTGCCCCCATTCTTGTCGCTGATTCTTTTGATGAAATCGCTTTAAAAAATCTTTGCGCACGGACAAATCTTATCATCAGTACGGTTGGGCCTTATGCGCTTTACGGGGAAACTCTTGTAAAGGTTTGTGCTCAATCTGGGACAGATTATTGTGATTTGACAGGAGAGCCTCAGTTTATAAAACGCATGATTTCTCTTTATGAAGATGATGCTAAGAATTCGGGTGCGAGAATTGTTAATTGCTGCGGATTTGACTCAATACCTTCTGATATCGGTGTGAAGTTTCTTCAGAAAGAAGCATATAAAAAATTTGGAACTAAATGTGACAAGGTAAGACTCCGTGTTAAAGCCATCCGTGGTGGACCGTCTGGTGGCACGATAGCAAGTGGCATAAATACCCTAGCAAGTGCCTCCAAAGATAATGATTTGAAGCGGGAGTTGAGGGATCCATATTCACTTTGTCCGCCTGGGCATCGAAATATGGTTAGACAAGATGATATCAGTCTAGCTTACGATAATGAGTTTAAATCTTGGGTTGGTCCTTTTATCATGGCTACAATTAATACACGAGTTGTGCTTCGCTCTAATGCTCTGATGGAGGATCCTTACGCTGTGCAATTTAAATATGATGAGGGATTTCTTACTGGCGATGGGATTAAAGGACAAAAACGAGCTAAACGATTAGTAAGATTGTCAAAAATCTTAATGGGGCTACTTTCTATTCCGTTTGTGAGGTCTCTTTTAACTCGTTATGTTTTTCCCAAACCAGGAGAAGGGCCTTCGTTGGATGAACAAAATTCTGGATTTTACGATTTTAGATTTTTGGGCCGGACTCAACATGGTGATGAGATAAGAGTAAAAGTATTAGGCGATAAAGATCCTGGTTATGGCTCTACGGCTAAAATGTTAGCACAGGCTGGGATAAGTCTAGTTAGGGACATTAGTAAAGAAGAAGTATCAGGTGGTTTTTGGACTCCAGCATCAATTTTTAATGATGATTTTACTAATCGATTGATAATGAATGCAGGATTATCCTTCGAGGTTTTGTCAACGGTAAGAGGTTAGTCTGGATCAGAACTGTTTAATTGCGTCTGACATTAAAGACGCAAAATTGTTTGTAAATAGAAGTAGTGACTATCGCCTTTATCCACTAGGTCCATATATGGTCCAGCATCAATCCAGACGTAACCGCTATCGATAGTAAGTCGGTTAGGCATAATGTGCCAACGAACTCTAGTTTCAAATTGATTTCCTAAATGATCCTCGCCCAAATTACCGGGGTGTTTATATCGAGTTGTTCGCCACCCTTGAGCACTCTCTGCTAGGGATGGCCGTTGCCATCTCACATAGGCATCTATATTAGTTGCAGGCTGAAGATTCAACATTATACCTGGAGAACTTGTATTCACTCGCTGGAAAGCTCGGAAAAGCCCTGTAGGTCCAAAATCTGGGCGTGGAACGCCAAACATATGATCAAGCTCGTTAGACTCATCGTCTAATGGATCTTTATCCCCGCTGCCATAGTGGTACAAAAAACTGACTCGCGGCTGCCAGCTTGCGTCGAAACTGTAACCAAAAGACAGATGGAAGTATTTGGCTCTGTGGTCAATTTGTTGTGACACTTCATCTAACGCTGGCGCATCGCCAAATTGATACACGGATTCTAGATCATAGTGCCAAGCCTTTGGTATTGGATTTCGGAATAGACGGGCACCAGTTGTTAGAACTTCAAAGCGCTGATTTGCAGGTCGGTCGCGTTTCTCATCTGCCCCTAATAGGTATAGTTGCAATGAGTCTTGCTCGGTCAATTTTGTTGTGATGTACGCACCCCAAAAAATATCTTTAGATTGCTTGTCGAGGCGAGGATCATTGTCGATCCAATCGCCGGAGACACGTCTTTTTGTGGGGCGAGTGTAAAAAAGCTCCATGGATGTTCTGTTATTTTCTAATCTTGCTTGCACTCCCGCGAAAGAGTTTATTGTATTGCGAAAGCGATTTCTTGCCACGAATCGACGGCTACCTTGATCCATAGTAAAGCGTCCGAGCCGGATGAACCCTCGATTCTCTTCTTNAAATAAGTTGGAAAATGGCACTGTCACGTTCGCTTGAAGTATATCAAGCGGGTTACTTATAAGGCTATCGAGGGGCGAGTCAGAGTCCGTCAAGTAGGTTCTCATATCAGCCAATTCTGCGGTTATTGAAAACTTCTCTTTAATTACTTCAGCTTTGAGTGTATTTCGCCACTCGAAGCCCTGATCGCTACCATCAACGCCAGCTCGAAACTGCTCGTCCAGGTGCTGCATTCTGCTTTGCTGCTCAAAACTTAGCTTCAACCATTCGGATAGGTTTGAGATAGGCTCAGCAACTGCAGAAAAATGGACCATTATCGAAAAGAAGATTATTAGTTTAGATCCATACNGTGGTCTATTTCTTTTTGATTTATGCAGGTTCAAACTGATCAATGCCTCTTTATTTTTTTGCTAGTACAANGAAGATCCTATGTTTTAAAACTTCAAAGTACTCTGAGCGCCACGTCGAACATTCTCTTTATTTATATGCTACTCTAATTTTCTTATNTTTGAGAGAAATATTTCTATCTCGACTAACNGAATTCATATGGTCAAGAGTCTGGGATATCTGGAGAATTCTCCTGCTTGTCGATTGTAGCAGTTTTTTGTAAGACTAATCATGCATATTCCCAAGATAACGCTTCAATCGTTTTCTATTTCGGGAATACTTTGCTTGTTGTTGTAGAAGATTAGCTTGTTTTGCAGGTATTCTATCGCTATGCGGTGACTAATTTATTGAAGAATCAGTATATTTCAAGTAGTTTTTTCGGAAGTTATAGCTTCATGTAGTTCTGTATTATTGTGTAAAGGCTTTTTTGAGAAACGGTGGCAGATTTGATTAACCCATTATTACTTTTTGCAGCTCAAATAGTCTCTATTTTATCCGTTTTGCTCCTAGCTACCGGTTATTTCAAAACAGACCCTAGCTCAACTAGCTCTAAAATTTTTGCGACNCTTTCAGTNTTTGTTGTTTTCTACCTCCTCAGTGGTATGGATGCGGATCATATCGATTCACAATTTAGATTGAATTTAGAGTCTTGGCAGGTGCTCATAAATCTTGGTGTCAGTGCGATACCTGGCTTGTTTATGGTTTACTGTTTTCTCATTTTTCAGGAAGGTGAAAAGTTCCCTATTCCACTTGGCATTGCTTTTTCTTTACAGATATTTTCGGACTTTATTGTGGACTCGATGCGTCGGGTTAGCGATCCATTTGTAGAATCTAACTTGTTTGATTGGTCGATAGTTGTTATGGATATTTTACAGCTAATATTCGTCGTGTTTGCGATCTATTGGACATTAAAAGGTTGGCGAGCGGACTTGGTGGCCGATCGAAGAATTCTGAGATGGTTTATTATCGGGCTTCAGGGAGCTTTGATTTTTGCTGTTGTCTTTCTTGAGAATTTTCTGTTAGTTGGAGGTTCGGAAAGTAATGCGCAGGGACAAGCAATAATAGTTTATTCTCTAGCGCTATTGACGTTAAGTATGCTTGTGGTAGCGCTGCGTTTTGATTTCGTTTCTCTGAGTAATGTAATTAGGAAAGTTGCGGAATCAACGTCTGAAGACAGCGGGGCGTCTCTTAAGTTTGATGAAGATAGTTTTAATATTATTTTTAAAAAGGAGCAACTATATCGAGAGGCTGGCTTAACAATCTCTACACTTGCGCAAAAGCTCAGCATACCCGAATACAGGTTACGCTCATTTATTCATAAGCAACTTGGATTCAGAAATTTTAATGCGATGCTCCATCAATATCGTGTCGAGGATGCTAGTGAACTACTAATTGATAATGGTTCAATATCTGTACCGATATTGACTATAGCGCTAACTGTTGGATATCAGTCTATTACTCCATTTAATAACGCATTTCGTAAAATTAAAGGAGTCACTCCTTCCGAGTATCGAAAGCAACATCAGTAGAGGTAATATTTTCAAAGCGTTACAAACAACCACACTAGGTTGCTAGATTTTAGCAGATACCTTGGTTATCCTTAAGGAATTCTGGAGTGTTATCGAGTATTTAGTGCGGTTTCAGATATTTCAACAATATCTAAGTGGGCATGAAATTTTGATTGGCGGAGGTTTGCGTGAACGAGCTTATCTACAATTTTGCAGTATGGTTAGATGATACAACGTATAGCGCTATGCTACACGAATCGTATTATATGTATAACTGGGTCGAATCGACGCACGTTCTTACCTTAATGGTTAGCCTCGGCATGCTGTTTTTAATTGATTTGAGGATGCTTGGTTATGCTTTTCCTGATGTTCCAGCCTCAAAGATTGCTGAGAGGCTAAATGTTCCTATGTTAATTGGTTTTACGGTGATGTTTGTTACCGGAATACTATTATTCTATGCCGTACCAGTTCGCAGCTCACAAAGTGTATGGTTCCGCATCAAGATGGTTCTCCTCGTAGCATGTGCTGTTAATGCTTTTTTATTTCATAAAAGGATGAATGAATCTATATCAACCTGGGATGTTGAAGCACGAGCACCCGATCGAATAAGATTCGGAGCATGGCTTTCCCTTGGTTTCTGGTCGATTGTTGTAATATGTGGAAGATTTATTGCTTACGATTGGCTAGATTGTGTAAGAGATCAACCTGCCTTTATCGAATTTTTAGCGGGTTGCCTGGACGGGCAAACTCGATTCTGACCTCATTTTGAAAAACAGGAATTTTTGCAATGTTCACATCAATGCTAGGTCCTCATGCTAGAACTATTCTAACCGCTTCGGTTGTTGGTATAACTCTCGTTTTCTACTTCACACTGATGTCCGATGCTTATGCATGGTCGTTTCCTTTTTTTGAATGGATGGAAACTACCTGGTTCGGAGTAATTGGAAAAACGTGGGGGGCAGCCTTCGCTTTTGTCCAAACTATACACTTGTTAAGTTTAGCATTATTAGGAGGGGCGGTTCTCGCAGCAGAAGGAAGAGTACTAGGGTTTCTCCTTACTGATGTATCAAGCAAGATCGTTATTGATCGCTGCCATGTGCTGTTAGTTTGGGCATTGGTTATATTAATTTCGACGGGTGTATTTATGGCTTGTGGAGTTGCATTGAAAGTTTATTACTTACCAGTCTTTTGGTACAAAATGTTGGCGCTTGGCGCTGGTATTTTGTTTCACTTTTACGTTAGAAGGCCATTGCTTAAGTTTGATTTAGAAAAGATCAATCCTATGATAGTCAAAATGACGGCTTTGGCGTCAATTCTTGTTTGGTTTATGGTGGCTGCTACGGGGCGTTGGATTGGTTTTAGTGGCTAANATGAAACACGATTTAAATTATTAGATAGAGGTGGTGAAGCATGTCTCAAGATTCAAATACAGAACATAGTCAACAGACCATTAGTGCAGAATTGAGGGATTCTCAAAATTCTGCACTACTGGCAACCTCAACTATCATTATATTTTCGGTTATTTATTGGGCAATACAAATAGAGTCGGTTAAAGAACTCTTGTTGCTTGCATACGGATAGTCAGTGATTTTCGAAAAATAGTCACATACATCTATNTNACTTCATAGGCGAGTAATCAGTCGCGACCATATATTTGCGTTCCACCCCGGCCAAGATTTGACCATTGCGGTTAGATTCTTCCGCAACCCTATCCCATTCTGGATCAGCCCCAAACGCTTGCCATGAGGCATCGGCTGCCTCTTGGCTGTCGTGAGCAAGTAAGTAGACTAATATATCGTCCCTTTCGTCTTCGCTAGTTGGTGACCAAAAGCCAACGATTTCCATGCCATGTTTTCGGAAAATCCGAATGGTGTGATCTCTAAAACGAGCATGCAAATTATCGAGGTTACCTGGTGTTGCCTGATAAGTTCTCAACTCGAAAACTTTTTGATCTTGGGCGGATGCTGTAAAGAAGGTGCCGATAATTACACCCACCACAGCTGAAATAATAGCAACTGGCAGTGATTTCCGAATGTGTTTCACATTATACTCCTATGAATAAAATCTAGTAGACCGCCATCGGAGTATAGTAGAAGAGTATACGTATTTCACGAAAAATCTATAATCTGCGCACGGGTCTAGTGAGCTGACCGATAGACAAGAGGGTCAGTAGTTACCGGAGCGATTGGATAGAGTTTTCATTTAAATAGGATCATGGAAATTGTGAACGCTTACAGGGCCTTATTTAGTTGGATTGTTATACTGGCTGGTCTGCCGGTTTTTGGGCAACCGTCTTTTCTTCAAGACTATGGGGATCTTGATAATGCTAAAACTCGAGTAGAACAGCTAGAAGTCGATCATGGACAAAATAGCTTCATTCTTGCTGAGCCTCTTGCGGAGCTTGCTCAACTTTACACGGAGCATGGNCGCTATGATGAGGCCTACCGCGCACTTGATAGNGCTACGCTCATCATCAGAAGGGATAAAGGCCTTTACACTCGAGAGCAGATTCCCTTCCTACAAAAAAAAATAGAAAACTTTGCAGCTTCTTTGGACTGGGAAAATGCCAGAGAGCAGATGGATCACATTTATTGGTTTTACCTTCAGAAAAGTGCAATTGGTGCGCCCAACTTAATTTCTGATCTTTTGCACTTGTCAGATATGCATATAAGAGGCGTTAACGAGGATTTTATAATCCACCAGAGCTACCACTTTCGACGAGCTATGACCTTAAATTGGGCTGCATTGGCCGTGGCGGAAAAAGTATACGGCAGCAGCGATAAGAAGCTTGTTCCGATCATCTATAATCTGCTTAAGCAATACCACTTGCAGCAAGTCGCTGTGAAAAACGGTGGCTCTTTGGGTTACCAACTTCGCGAGATATATCCTGGGTCTAATCTAGTGCGCTCTCGGTCAGAGACTCGCAAGTATTTTTACTACATGGGGAGAAGACTTCTCAATCAACTTGCTGCTATTTACTCTAATGCCGAAATATCAAATGCAGAGTCACTTGCAATGGTTTCTGTTTATACAGCAGATTGGCAAGTCCTATTTAATCAGCACGCGGAGGCGTTAGCATCATACGAAAACTCTTATAAAGAATTAGAAAAAATTTCAGCTAGCCAAGCAGAAAGGATGTTCAGAACTCCAAGAGTGATACCTTTAAGCGACTTTTATTCTTCGATGAGTGAAGTGGTCAATACGGACACTGTCATGGGGTCAATAGAGCAGGGGAAAAATTTCGGTGGTCCCTATAAGATGGTTTTTCGTGAGTCTGGGGCTGGTTTTCCAAGTCTAGGTCAGCCCTCTGAGTTTTCAATGTCAGACGATATTTTGTCTGACCGCGCACTACTTGAATTTAATTTACCCCAGGTTAATGCGGAATTCGCGAAAGAAACAGATTTACAGGAGCCGTTTTTCGGAAAGCCATTTGGCGTTGAAATTCTTGATTTAGATAATCGAAACTTGGCTCAAATAGAAAAATTTGAAACTCGTGTTCAGGACCTTTCATTTCGGCCGAAAATAGTAGGAGGCCTACCTCAAAAATCTGAAATTTTGCTTGAATATCAAATATTCTCAAGATTAAAGGAATAGGTTTAGCGAGTTTATTAACTGAGCGCAAATCTGATTTTGAACACAAAATTTAGCGCTGATTGTTAAGAAATGAAATGGATAAAATAGGATTATCTTGTGGAAAATTTATTGAATCAAGGCGTTGGATTGGCTCTGTTTGGGATGGTGACCGTTTTTTCGTTCTTAACGTTGTTGATTCTTGCTACTCGATTGATGTCATTCTTGGTGTCCCAAATAGATTCGGAAGAGGAATCAGTTCTTGTAGATGAAGATTCATTACCGGGCAGTAGTCCACCAATAGCTGTCATCGCTGCGGCGGTTACATATTATTTGTCAAAAAAGCAATCTTAAAAGTTTGCCTCATTATCCAAAATTAAATTGGATCGAAGACGACTATGAGCACAAATAAAAATCCGTTGGGCCTCACAGATGTAATTTTACGAGATGCGCACCAGTCTCTGCTAGCTACTCGCATGCGAACAGAAGATATGTTGCCAATTGCCGGAAAACTTGATGAAGTTGGTTTTTGGTCTATCGAATCATGGGGTGGAGCTACCTTTGACGCTTGCATAAGATACCTTGGGGAGGACCCTTGGGAACGAATTCGCAGATTTAAACAAGCTATGCCTAAAACTCCCCAGCAAATGCTTTTTCGGGGTCAAAATATTCTTGGTTATCGCCACTACGCAGATGATCTGGTAATTAAATTTGTTGAGAGAGCAGCTGAAAGCGGGGTGGATGTTTTTCGAATTTTTGATGCAATGAACGATATGCGAAATTTGGAAACAGCCATCTGTGCCGTTCAAAAGGTCGGGAAACATGCTCAAGGGACCATGTCTTATACGATAAGCCCTGTCTACACGATTGACAGTTGGTTAGATATGGCAAAGAGAATAGAGGAAATGGGTGCTGACTCACTCTGTATAAAAGACATGGCTGGATTGTTAAAACCGTATGTGGCCTTTGAGTTAATTTCAAAATTGAAAGAGACGGTTGAACTTCCCATTCACATGCAATGCCATGCAACCACGGGACTGTCTACTGCTACCTATTTAAAAGCAATTGAAGCTGGTATTGATAACGTAGACACTGCGATTTCATCGATGAGCATGACTTACGGCCATTCCGCAACTGAGACCTTTGTTTCTATCTTAGATGATACCGATAGAAGTACCGGGTTAGACATAAAATTACTGGAAGAGATCGCAAGTTATTTCAGAAAAATACGAGAAAAGTACGCAAAATTTGAAGGTAAACTCAAGGGTGTCGACTCTCGGATATTGGTAGCTCAGGTCCCAGGGGGTATGTTGACCAATTTGGAAAACCAACTGCGAGAACAAAACGCTAGCGATCGACTTGATGAAGTGTTGGCGGAGATACCAAGAGTTAGAAAAGATCTAGGATTTATTCCATTAGTTACCCCTACGTCTCAAATTGTTGGTACCCAAGCTGTATTAAATATCCTAACTGGTGAACGTTATAAAAGTATTACTCGGGAAACAGAGGGTGTGTTAAAAGGAGAATATGGAGCGACTCCAGCTCCGATGGATTCAGAGCTTCAGAAAAAAGTTCTGGGTAATTCAGAGCCCATTGAGTGTCGCCCTGCCGATCTTTTGTCACCAGAATTTGAAACGCAAAGAAGTGATTTGCTAGCAATCGCGAAAAAGGAGGGTGTCACTCTTAAAAACGAAATTGAGGATACCTTGACCTATGCATTGTTTCCTCAAGTTGGTTGGAAATTCATAAAGAATAGAAATAATCCGGCTGCTTTCGAACCGCTTCCGACTGAAAATAACAACCCTGCTAAAATTCCCGAAACGTCATCATCGAAACCGGGTGTTTTTACGGTAGAAGTTGGGAAGCAGGCATACGTAGTTAGGGTGACTGAAGGTGGTGTAATATCAGAGCCTAACGTACCATTGAATAGTGACGAAATTACTCAACCAAAATCTACCTCTGGAGCAACTTCTGAGGTGGTTGCTCCACTCGCTGGGAACGTATTTACTATAAACGTGAGCGTTGGCCAAATAATCAACGAAGGTGATACTGTGCTGGTTCTGGAAGCAATGAAAATGGAAACCGATATCAGAGCTAGTGTCTCGGGAACTGTTTCTGAAATCAGTGTGCAAGCTGGAGACGCGGTGAAAGTTGGGGACGTTTTGTTAACTCTAAGTTAAGCGGGTAATCTAATGAATCAGCTCTGGACTTTTTGGCAAAGTACTGGATTATATCTGCTTACCTTAGATCAATTAATAATGATTCTAATAGGGTTGCTTCTTCTATACCTCGCAATCATTAAACAGTTTGAGCCATTACTTCTTATTCCGATTGGATTCGGGGGTATCCTGTCCAACATACCCGGAGTTGATATAGCGGTCGGTAATGGTGTGCTTGCGCAATTTTCAGCCATGGGTTTGGACACTGGTATTTTCCCACTTTTGGTATTTATGGGAATTGGGGCTATGACTGACTTTGGCCCTCTTCTAGCAAACCCTAAGACAATGTTATTGGGTGCCGCAGCACAATTTGGAATTTTTTCGACGCTACTTGGCGCTATTGCTATGAATGAAATAGGGATGTTCGATTTTAGCCTTGCTCAAGCCGCCGCAATAGGCATTATAGTGGGTGCGGATGGTCCAACAGCAATTTATGTCTCTAGTGTTCTGGCGCCTGAATTGCTTGGTGCAATTGCGGTGGCTGCTTATTCCTATATGGCCCTAGTGCCTTTAATTCAACCACCAATTATGCGAGCTCTAACTTCTCGGTATGAAAGAAAGATTCGCATGCAATCCATCCGGGAAGTATCTCAGACTGAGAAGGTTCTTTTTCCTCTCGTGTTGTTATTGCTTGTGGCATTGATAGTTCCTGGTGCTGCACC
>PBXX01000032.1 GCA_002727755.1 Gammaproteobacteria bacterium
GACGAGAAGTTGAAAATAAGGCAGAGGTTAGTTTCCCATCAGAATCAAGACTCACATCAAGCGTGTCCTCGCACCCTATCATTGGCAAACGATTTTTTGCTCCAAAGTCAGAAATTACCAATGCCCCTTTTTCGAGCTTGAAATCGATTGACATAGCTTCGGCAAGTCCAGAGACATTCGAATTAATTTTTACACAACCTGAAGAAAGGGTAGATGTCGTGCTCTCAAATTCGGTAGTCGCTAGATATGGTTTTAACGGATCTGCTGCGAAGGAAATCAAAGGGGCAGCTAGACTGCTTACGATTAAAAGCCTTATCTGGGATGGTATTGATCTTTTGACGATATCCATTTGTCTATGCCTACTCATGGACTAAATTTACTTTTTAAGGGCCTAACCCGTTAATTTACAAGTTATTTTTTGAAAAAGTATTTAGCATATAAGGTAAAAATCCTATTTTCGCAGAAATAAAGAAAAGACACACCTACTTAAGACAAAGTTCTTCAAAGCCCCGTCAGTTCTTGACCGAGACACCCTGACATCCTTATAATGCGTGCCCCCTCAATGATGAGTGAAAACGGGCGTTCAGTAATAAGAATGTCAGTGTTAAATGAGGGGTAGAGTTGATCTGGTGCGGGGTGGAGCAGTCTGGCAGCTCGTCGGGCTCATAACCCGAAGGTCGTAGGTTCAAATCCTGCCCCCGCTACCAATATTGAGTAATTGCTTAAAGATTAGAACGTAGCATTAACTCAGACTGAAAAATTTGGTTACATCAGCTGTTGGATGGTTTTTGATGTAATATTTTTTAGAGTGGGCCTTTGGCCCATTTTTTGTATGTGAGGCATTGCTAGGAGAGTTGATTAAACTAAATTGACAACCGGGTATAGTGAAAAGTAGCGTAGTGTTGGTAGCAGATATAGTACAACCCACAATTGAAGCTTTAGGTTTCGAATTGTGGGGTTTAGAGCACCTTCAGCAAGGCAAACGTTCCGTCTTAAGGGTATTTATTGATTGTGAGAATGCGGTTAATTTGAAAGATTGTGAGAATGTTAGTCGTCAAATAAGCGCTCTGCTGGATGTGGAAGATCCGATCTCGGGTGAATACACTCTAGAGGTTTCGTCTCCTGGATTGGAGAGACCATTGTTTAAAACTGACCAGTTTGCCCAGTTTGTGGGAGACAAAGTCAAAATTGTCATGAGAAGCCAAGTAGAGGGTAGGCGGAAATTTACAGGGTTAATTGAGAGTGTCTCGGCGGATGAGATTAGACTGAGTTTAGATGGGAAAACTTTTAAGCTTGATTTTGCCGAGATCGACAAAGCAAATATAGTCAATAGTGATCGAATTCCAACTCGGTGAGTAAACACGAAGTAGTTGTGAATAAGGTGATGTAGATATGATGAGTAAAGAGATATTGATGGTCGCGGACGCCGTTTCTAATGAAAAGGGTGTTTCTCGAGCTGTAATTTTTGAGGCCATAGAATCAGCTTTAGCGAGTGCTACAAAGAAGCTGCACAACACAGAGGAAATAGATTGCCGAGTTTCGGTGGATCAAGATACTGGTTCTTATGAAACGTTTAGAGTTTGGACAGTCGTAGAACAAGAAGATTATTTAGAGGAAGGATTTCAGTTTACTTTGGATCAGGCATCTTTAAAAGATAAGTCATTGGCTGTAGGGGATACTTGGGAAGAAAAGATTGATAATGCGCCCTTTGGTCGAATAGCAGCTCAGACGGCCAAGCAAGTTATAGTGCAAAAAGTCAGNGAAGCCGAACGTGAAATCGTAATTGCAGAATANAAGGATAGGGTTGGNGAATTGGTGACNGGCTCNGTAAANAAGGTCACTCGGGACAATGTGATTGTGGATTTAGGAAANAATGCNGAAGCTNTNTTANCTAGGGATCAAATGATTCCCAGAGAAACTTTTCGAGTGGGAGATAGACTTCGAGCNTTACTGGTTGATGTNAGNTCGGAGCAGCGAGGGCCNCAATTGTTTTTAAGTAGAACATCCCCNGATATGNTGATCGAGTTNTTTAAGATTGAAGTTCCTGAAATTTCNGAGGAAGTAATNGAGATAAAAGCTGCTGCTAGGGATGCAGGTTCGAGAGCAAAGATTGTTGTCTCCACAAACGANGGGCGCATTGACCCAGTTGGTGCGTGCGTTGGTATGCGGGGCTCTCGTGTNCAAGTCGTTTCTAATGAGTTAGCTAATGAGCGGATCGATATTATTTTGTGGGATGACAACCCCGCGCAATTGGTTATTAACTCGATGTCGCCAGCCGAAGTAGCATCTATCATTATGGATGAAGACAGTCATACGATGGACATAGCTGTAGAGGAAGAGAATTTGGCGCAGGCGATTGGAAGAAATGGACAAAATGTTCGACTTTCCAGTGAATTGACAGGGTGGACACTCAATGTAATGAGTGAAGAGGATGCAGCTTCGAAGCAGCAGCAAGAAGCAAACACTTTTATTGAGACATTTGTCGAAAAACTAGATTTAGACCAAGAGGCAGCCGAAGTTCTCGTTCAAGAAGGTTTTACTTCTGTTGAGGAAATTGCCTATGTACCGTTGGATGAAATTATTGCAATTGATGGTTTTGATGAGGAAATTGCAAACGAGCTTCGTAACAGGGCGAAAGACGCGCTGCTAACTCAGGCAATAGCCTCAGAGGAAGACTTATCCTCTGCAAACATTGCGGATGATCTTCTTAATATGGACGGTATGGATGACAACCTGGCTCTAGAATTAGCTAAGAAAGGAATTGTTTGCATGGAAGATTTGGCCGAACAGTCCGTCGATGAGCTCATGGACATAGAGCTAATGAGTGAAGACAAAGCTGGCAAATTAATCATGGAGGCCCGAGCTCCTTGGTTTGAGGAATAAGTCTTACCAAGGATCTATTTTTGAGGATAAAGTGAATGGCAGATGTAAAAATCAGTGAGTTGGCCAAAACAGTCGGCGTTTCAGTTGACAAATTATTGTCTCAAATAAAAGAAGCTGGTCTACCACATGTTGGTCCAGATGAGTTGATTTCCAATGACGATAAAAATACATTGTTAGTGTTCCTCAGACGAAGTCATGGTGATCGAGAAGCTACAAATGCGGCTCCAAAGAAAATCACCTTGAAGCGCAAAACTATAGGAACTTTGAAGTCTTCCTCAAATCATGGGCGTGGGAAAACNGTAAATGTAGAAGTTCGTAAAAAGCGCACCTATGTTAAGCGTGTCGTCGACGACAAGCCTGATCCTTCCGCATCTGATTTGAACGAAGAAGAAGTAAAAGGCACGCCTTTGCCTGAAAATTCGGAGGTCAAACCTGAGGCAAAACCAGAGGATAAGTTAGATCAAAATACAGCAGAAGAGACTAAAGTAGAGACTGGAGAATCGCCATCGACAAAAGCTGAGCCCCAAGCCCAAGCAGTGCCAACTGATCCTGCTCCAGTGGCAGATTTATCGAAGGCTAAACCGAGTAAGCCGTCACCAAAGCGTCGTTCAAGTTCAAAAGAGGATGGCGATGACCCCATCGATAAGAAAAAAACGCATCTGCGAAATAAAGCTAAAGCTCAAACTCCAAAGAGACAGAGTAAAACGATTCATGTTAATGATGACTTTGTCTTAGAGGGGGATGACTTCGATGAGCTCGGAGGTCGAGGAAGGCGAGTTTCTGGCCGAAAGAGCAGAGCAAAGGCGGCTGCACAGCAACACGCATTTGAAAAACCAACCGAGTTTATCTCCAAAGAAATTAAGATTGGAGCTTCTAACTCCGTTACTGATCTCGCGCAAAAAATGTCAGTCAAATCTTCTGAAATTATAAAAGTGCTTTTTAATATGGGAGTCATGGCTACTATTAACCAAATCCTCGATCAAGATACTACCACCCTATTGATAGAAGAGTTAGGGCATAAGGCCCTTTTTGTCTCGGATGATGCTATTGAAGAAGAATTGGCCGAGTCCCTTTCTTCGAAGACTGGCTCTGAAAAATGTGAAAGAGCGCCAGTTATCACTGTTATGGGTCATGTCGACCATGGCAAGACGTCTCTTCTGGATTATATAAGAAAGGCTTCCGTTGCATCGGGGGAGGCCGGCGGTATTACTCAACATATCGGTGCTTATCACGTTCAAACAAAACAGGGGATGATAAGCTTTCTCGACACTCCTGGACACGCAGCTTTTACAGCCATGCGTTCAAGAGGAGCTAAGGCTACTGATGTCATCGTATTAGTGGTTGCTGCTGATGATGGGGTAAAGCCGCAGACAGAAGAAGCTGTTCAACACGCTAAGGCAGCCGGCGTTCCGCTTGTAGTAGCAATAAATAAAATGGACAAAGAAGGTGTAGATCCAGACAGAGTCAAAAACGAACTGTCAGCAATGGAGGTAATTCCAGAGGATTGGGGTGGGGATGTTCAGTTTATCGAGGTTTCTGCTATCACAGGAAGCGGAGTCGAAAACTTGCTGGAGGCAATACTTCTTCAAGCTGAATTGCTCGAACTAACTGCCTATACAGACGTTCCCGGGCAGGGAGTTGTTATCGAATCGCGGTTAGATAAAGGCAGAGGACCTGTAGCTTCAGTACTTGTTAAGAATGGTACTCTTAAATCNGGGGACATTGTATTAGCGGGATTTGAGCATGGTAAAGTGAGAGCGCTAATCGATGAATTGGGNGAAAATGTCAAGTCAGCGGGTCCATCCCTTCCGGTAGAGATACTGGGTCTAAATGGAGTGCCAGAAGCAGGTGACGAATTTGTAGTGGTGCCGGATGAAAAAAGTGCAAGAGAGGTAGCAACCTTTAGGAAAGAGCGTTACAAAGATAGCCAATTAGCNAAGCAACAATCTGGCATGTTAGACAACATGTTTTCGAGCATTGGGTCTGGCGAAAAGAANGTATTTAACCTAGTGTTAAAGGCTGACGTAAGAGGTTCGCTTGAAGCTATCACATCCTCGCTAAATAAGTTGGAAACAGAAGAAGTTGGCATCACGATAGTTGCTTCAAGTGTGGGAGGTATTTCTGAAAATGATGCACATTTAGCCGTAACTTCGAATGCCACGATTTTTGGTTTCAATGTAAGAGCAGACAAGGCTGCAAGAGACATTATAGAGAGCGAGGCATTGCAGCTTCGATACTATAACGTGATCTATGATGTAATTGATGATGCGAAGCAAATTATGGGTGGGATGTTGGCGCCGGAGATAAGGGAAGAAATAGTTGGAATCGCAGAGGTTCGTGACGTGTTTAATTCTCCAAAATTTGGTCAAATAGCGGGCAGTATGGTTATAGAGGGTACTGTTTTCCGAAGCAAGCCCATTAGAGTTCTAAGAGATAATGTTGTAATTTATGAAGGAGAGTTGGAGTCACTTCGAAGATTTAAGGACGATGCAACTGAAGTTAGAAACGGAATGGAGTGTGGCATTGGGGTTCGGAATTATAACGACGTAAAAATTGGCGATAAAATTGAGGTTTTCGAAACTACTGAAATCGCACGAAGTCTTTAAATAGAAAAATTGCAGAGTGATGGAAGTTTCAACGAGAGCACAAAAAGTTGGAGATCAAATTCAAAGAGAGCTNGCTACTCTTATTCAACTCGAACTAAGTGACCCGAGAGTTGGAATGGTTTCTGTAACGGGCGTAGAAGTAAGCAGTGATTTTGGTTTTGCGAAGGTCTACGTCACAGTATTGAACACGTTGACAGAGGATTCGGAAATAAATAGTTCGACTTTGTCAGCACCCGGTGTGTTAGATAATTTGGAAGTCGAAGAAAATTTAAAAGCACTTACCAAAGCGGCTGGTTTTTTAAGAACCAAGCTGGCAAAGCGACTAGATATTCGTAAAGTGCCTAAATTGCGATTCTTTCACGATAACAGCATCAGAAATGGCCAGCAACTGTCTGACTTGATTGACGAAGCTTTGAGTGCCGATAGTCAAAGACATACAGAAGGCTAGAGAACAGAAGAGAATGTGGGAGTGCGTCGTGTGCGGGAAAATGCAAGAGATATAAGTGGAATTATTCTTCTTGATAAAGCAAAAGGCGAAAGTTCGAATCGCTCTTTGCAGCGAGTAAAAAGAATTTTTAATGCGAGGAAGGCGGGACACACAGGCAGCCTCGATCCACTTGCAACCGGTGTTTTGCCTCTATGTTTCGGCGAAGCAACGAAAGTTTCTCAGTTTTTACTTGAGGCTGACAAACGGTATTTGGTCAAAATAAAACTTGGTGAGCGTACGGATACCGGTGACAGTCAAGGGGAAAAAATAGAAGTACAAAAGCAAATTAAGGTCAACTTGGAAACCTTAAGGTTTGTTTTAAACAATTTTGAAGGGGAGATAAAGCAGTTGCCCCCAATGTACTCTGCTCTGAAGTACAAAGGCGTGCCTCTTTACAAGTTGGCAAGAGAAGGTATTGAGGTAGAACGGAAATTACGTACTATAAAAATTTACAAGAATACTCTTGTTAGTTTTGAGGATNACATCGTGGAAATAGATGTTACTTGTAGCAAAGGTACTTATATNCGNTCGNTAGCNGACGATCTTGGACAAGATCTCGGGTGTGGAGCNCATGTAATAGAATTGAGAAGAATACAGGCNGGTCGGTTCAGCNTCGATGGATGCAGAAGTTTAAAAAAATTAGAATCGATNAAAGAGTTAAACGGGCTTAGTGCTTTGGACGAACTTCTGATTCCTATGGATCAGGCAATAGTTGAGTTGCCACAAGTTTTTCTTGAGCATGACAATGCAAAGCAAATTAAGCATGGNCAGTTTATCAGTTTGGATAAATTACCAGAAAGTGGTTTAGTAAGGTTGTATGAGGAAGAGGATTTTATTGGTATAGGTGTGATCAATTCGGAGGGGAAGCTATCCCCGCGGCGTTTGGTTTCACACTAAAGTTTACTGATATTTTTGTAGGGAGTTGAAAGGGTCAGGTATCTATAAATATGCATGGATATTCTGATCAACAAGGGAAGGAAGTAGNGTTGTAGCATTTGTGTACAAGTGTTGCGTTTTAACTAGCATGTTTTGGAGAATCTAAATGGCTTTATCGTCGGAGAAAAAAGAATCTATTATCAAAGAGTTTGCTCAAGGTGAAGGTGATACAGGGTCCCCTGAAGTTCAGGTGGCTCTTCTGACCGCAAACATCAATGAATTACAAGCGCATTTTAAAGAGCATATCCATGACCATCATTCAAGACGCGGTTTGATTCGCATGGTAAATAGTAGGAGAAAATTACTTGACTATTTGAAGCGTAAGGATGTTGAGAGATATGCGAAGTTGATTGAGCGGNTAGGCCTGCGTCGATAGAAATTTATAGATTAATTTAAATTGTTACTGGAAAGTTACGCCTGAAATAGGAAATAAGGCGAAGATTTTTTGGTTATTTAGGAATAGAGAATATGTTTAATCCAGTAAGTAAAAGTTTTGAGTTTGGTGGACAAAAAGTGACTTTGGAGACCGGTAAGGTTGCAAGGCAGGCGACTGGGGCAGTAATCGTTAGTATGGGTGCAACCCAAGTGCTGGCAACTGTCGTTGGCAGGAAGCAAGCAAATCCGGGCCAAGATTTTTTTCCGCTCACGGTAAATTATCAGGAAAAGACTTATGCAGTGGGGAAAATTCCCGGAGGTTTTTTTAAGCGAGAGGGAAGGCCTACAGAGAAGGAAACTTTAACGTCACGGTTGATAGATAGACCCATTCGCCCTTTGTTTCCCAAAGGTTTTATGAATGAGGTGCAGGTCATCTGCACCGTTATATCTGGCGGAAAGGAAGAGGATCCGGATATTCCTGCATTGATCGGTGCGTCAGCGGCGCTTGCCATTTCTGGGATTCCGTTTGCTGAGCCGATTGGTGCTGCCCGCGTTGGATATGACCCAGAGAAAGGATATATATTGAATCCAAACTACGAACAGCTAGAAGAATCTATGCTGGATATGGTAGTGGCTGGAACTCAATCTGCAGTCTTAATGGTTGAATCAGAAGCAAAACAATTAACCGAAGACCAAATGCTTGGAGCGGTGCTTTTCGCGCATCAAGAAATGCAGGTCGTAATTAATGCCGTTAATGAGTTGAAGGCTGAAGCCGGCAAGGAACCTTGGGTTTGGGAACCCCCAGAAAAAAATACTGCCTTGGCATCAGTTGTTGCCGACAAATTTGGCTCAGGAGTAACAGAGGCCTATCAGATTTCGGAGAAAATGACCCGTTATGATGCAATCTCTAACTTAAAGCAACAGGCTATCGATGAAATAGTTGACGAAGAGGCTGGAGTCTCTGAGAGTGAAGTAGGCGAGATCTTCAGTGCTCTAGAAAAAAGCACAGTCCGAAACCGCATTTTGGATGGAGCCCCCCGTATTGATGGACGAGATACTAAAACCGTTCGTAAGATTGAGGTAGAAACTGGCGTATTGGGGAAAGCTCACGGTTCGGCACTTTTTACACGCGGTGAAACACAAGCATTGGTTGTGACAACTCTGGGTGCAGTTCGCGACTCTCAAATAATTGAAGATCTTAGCGGCTCAAGAAAAGATCCGTTTATGCTGCACTACAACTTTCCACCCTATTCTGTGGGCGAGGCTGGGTTTATGAGCGGCCCAAAACGACGGGAAATTGGGCATGGACGTCTGGCTAGGCGGGGTGTTGCGGCGGTGATGCCGAATGAAGAAGATTTCCCATATGCCATTAGAGTCGTATCAGAGATAACTGAATCTAATGGTTCAAGTTCCATGGCCAGTGTGTGCGGAAGCAGTCTATCTATGATGGATGCTGGTGTCCCACTTTCGGCACCTGTTGCTGGTATTGCGATGGGGCTTATCAAAGAGGGAGATCGATTCGCAGTGCTTACAGATATTCTTGGTGATGAAGACCATCTTGGTGATATGGATTTTAAAGTAGCTGGAACCGCTGAAGGTGTTACGGCACTTCAGATGGATATAAAAATTCAGGGCATCACTGAGGAAATTATGGAAATTGCCTTGGAGCAAGCTAATGCCGCTCGAATACATATATTGAATGAAATGAATAAGGTAATTGCGACCCCGAGGGAAAATGTATCAGAAAATGCACCATCCATGGCAATGATAAAAATAGACCCGGATAAAATCCGTGATGTTATCGGTAAAGGTGGCGCAGTCATAAGAAGCATAACAGAGGAAACTGAGGCCTCGGTTGATATAGACGATGACGGAAACGTGCGTATTTATGGTGAGAACGCTGAGTCCCGGGATGCTGCGCTTGAAATGATTAACTCTATTACTGCAGAGGCAGAGGTTGGTAAGTTATATAAGGGTAAAGTGGCCCGAATAGTTGATTTCGGAGCGTTTGTAACAATCCTGCCCGGTAAAGATGGTCTTGTTCATATTTCACAAATCGCAAAAGAGCGAGTTGAGAACGTTACTGATCATTTGAAAGAGGGAGAGGAAGTGGTTGTAAAGTGCACAGATTTGGATGCTCGAGGTCGAATAAAATTGAGCATAAAAGAGATATCAGAAGAGGAAAGAGCAGCTTTCTCAGACGCTGATTAGGATTAGATTTGAAAGGGATAAAAACAGCAACTGCAACTAGCTTATTTTTGACGTAATTTAAACGTTTAATTTCTCCTAGTGCACTTGTAGCGCTCTAATAGTTCCAAATATAATCGTTACTCGGTGAGTGCTGTATCGTAGTCAATAAAAAATAACCAAAGGGCTTCCATTTAAGTTCACTTGGAGAAAAATATGATTAATTATCAATGGTTTAAGATGACAGAAGTTTTGAAACTGATAGGTCTGCTTGCTTTTGGAAGTGGGCTATCGGTCGTTTCAGTAGCTGAGGAAGTCACTTTTCACAAGGACATTGAGCCGATACTGCAGAGAAGCTGTCAAAATTGTCACAGAGAGGGAGGCGTAGGCCCGATGCCCTTGGTGACTTTTGATCAGGTCGCACCCTTCGCTGGACTAATCGAATATAAGACTGGACTCCGGGATCGGGCCGGAGCTATGCCACCTTGGTATATGGAAAAAAATATTGGCATACAGGGCTATAAGAACGATCCGTCATTGAGTGATGCGGAAATCGCTGCAATATCGACTTGGGCTAGAAATGGAACACCTAAAGGAGATCCTCTGCACTCTCCGGAGCCGCTTGTGTTCGATGATAGTTTAAAGTGGACCGCTGGTGAGCCTGATCTCATCGTTAAGACAAATTCTGTTACCAAACTTTCAGGAACACCGGATTGGTGGGGTGAGATTGATCGAGTCCCTGTCGGTTTAGAGGAAGACCGATATGTTAAATCTGTAGAGGTAGTGGAAGTAAATGATGTCGATAACCAAGCAGGCACCGGACGAGATACCGTGGGTGGTCGTTACATCTTTCATCATATGATCTGGAGCACGGCTGATTTGGATGAGGACGGAAACAGAATAGAGGAGTCGGTCACGGGTTGGCCAGTGCATGAGGTTGGACGAAACCCGGATATATTTGACCCGGAAGCAGGAAGACTTCTTCGAGCTGGCTCCTATATATACTCCGACTCCGTCCATCTGCATTCCAACGGGAAAGATACTACGGGGCACTTAGAAATTGGATTTCGCTTTCACCCTGAAGACTACGAACCGAAATATGAGCGTGTTCTTTTGGGTCTTGGTAATGGTGTAGACATCAGTATTGCTGGTAATCAGAGCAATCAGGAATTACACGCCTACACGGTCTTGGAAGACCACACAAAGATTATTACTTTTGAACCTCATCTTCACGCACCAGGCGAGCGAATGTGTCTGGAGGCAATTTGGGGTTACACCGTCGAGACACTCTCCTGTGTTGGTTATGATCATAACTGGGTTAGGGGCTATGCGTACGAAGACAACGCAACACCTCTCCTACCTAAAGGGACGATCCTTCACATCGTCGGGTATATGAATAACACGGAAACTAATCCTAACGTCCCTGATCCAAGGAACTGGCAGGGCTCCGGAAACCGGTCGGTAACTAATATGTTTATTGATTTGGGCATGCGCGTAAAGATGAATGANGANCAGTTCTTTGAGGAAATGGCGNATCGAAGGCAGGCNCTNAATCTTCAGCCAAACGANCATGTNATTGGCTGTCCACTTTGNGCGGCACCNCTTGTGGCACCNGTTCTGGAAAGTGTAACGTCNTCTGATTGATTGAACACGCANAGAAGTTTTATTGGGGGAAANAAGTAGTTATGAACACAAAAGTNATACTCACNAACAGACAAATCAGAAAAATGCTTTTTGCAGTTGNGACTGCTTGTATATCTGTCACAACGGTGACTGCGCAGACNTATACTAGCGGTAAACACGTTGAACCTGCTTTTGAGGGCTGGCGTCCTAATCCNGATGGCAGTTTCAACATGATGTTTGGATACATGAATGAAAACTGGGAGGAGACTCCTGATGTAGCTGTAGGTGAAGAAAACTTCTTTTCCCCGGGTGATGCAGACAGGGGACAGCCAACTCATTTTTTACCACGTCGCAACCGTTTCACTTTTGAGGTTACAGTCCCTTCAGATTGGGGTGATCGCGAATTGGTTTGGACTTTGNAGGTCAACGGGGTTGAACGAAAAGCGTATGCGACTTTNAAAGACGATTATCTGGTGGATAATATGGTGATCGCTTCTGAAACNGGTTCACTGGGAGCTGGAACAAGTTCACCAGAGTCGCGAGCCAANGTNCCACCGGAAGTCTCNGTTATTGGNGATAATATCAGGGTTGCTGNAGNNTCGGAGCCAATCGAGTTNGAGACACTAGTAATCGACGACGGCCTTCCAGAGCCCTACGATCCGGTAGAGCAAGCGCGCGCTTTTGCAGAGTTTGCAGGTGGCGCCTTGGCAGCNGCATTCATTACTGAGGAAAATGTAATGCAGCGGCGTATGATGACACCGCCAATTAAACCCACAGTGGATAAAGTAAATGGGTTNTATTACTCCTGGAACAAGTGGCGGGGCCCGGGTGAAGTCTCATTTTNTCCCCAACAAGTGAAGGTTTGGGAAGACACAAGAACAAGCGCNAACTCACCTTGGGGCGCTCTTTTCTTGCCACCCCCTATCCCAGAGGATGGTATTTACAAAGTAAATGCGACATTCACTGAGCCTGGAGAGTATATTCTTTGGGGGCGTGCCGATGACGGTGGTCTTTATCAGGATGCCTGGATTACCGTGAACGTTACAGAGTAAGTAGTTCCTTAAATCTGAGCTTAAAATTTCATTTATCATTGTTCTTTTAAGCTACTATGAGNGATTGAAGTTAAATGAAAAGTATCAGATTTGTCTGNTTTTTACTNGTCNCGTTACTNAGCTTGTCGGTGCAAAGTCAGCAGGACGACTTCGTATTTTATTCNGAGCTGTCAAAAAACTGGTTCGAGGGCGGTAGTTATTTTGAGTGGANTTCAACGACTAAAAATAATGATGGCGCAAAGATNAATGTCTTCTACCGTACCTGGGGAGATCCACAAAAGCCAAAGTTGTTGATAGTTCATGGCTTTCCTAATTCTTCTTTTGATTTTTATGAACTGATACCGCTGTTAGAAAATGATTTCTATATTGCCGCATTGGATTTTCCAGGATCAGGCTTTTCTGATAAACCTCTNGACGGTTTCTCGTACATGCTGGCAGAAAATGCGCAAATACTNGATTATTTTGTGACTGANATTGTCCAGTTCGACGACTTTGCAATGTTTACTCATGACAGAGGGGTGAGTATTGGTCTGGCATTTTTAGGGAATTATATCGATAACCCAGATCCCGGTTACACACTGAACTATCATTTTTTATCTAACAGTGGAATGTTTTTGCCATTAGCGAATTTAGGNGCGTTTCAGACNGCCATTTTAGATCCAGTTCGTGGACCCCAAATCATAGAGTTGCGAAAAGCCCGCCCGCGTCTCACCGAGGGTGATCCGTCAGAGGTCGCGAGGGCAGATATATTCGCATTTAATGATGGAATTGACGCCCTATTGCATGTGGGCAAGTATTTACTTGAGCGAGCTGAGAATGAATTTGATTGGTTGGACAATTTACCTANGAGTCCAGTGCCAGTTGCCTACCTGTGGGGCCTTACAGATACCGTNAATCCNNTTCGAATTCCAAACTATGTCTGGTTNAACTACCTAAATGAGAGAGATGTTGAAAGTTCCTTTTGGGTGCTTCCAACTGCAGGCCATTACCCTCAGCGCGAAAAGCCTGAGCAGGTTGAGAAAATTATCCGTCTTGCCCTAGACGGCGAAGTGCCCTCGCCTGAAGAAGAGAATCAATGGATGATTGAGTATAGTGCCAACAGGGATGATGAAGATGCGATTTATGTTGGCCGTTCCAACGTCCGCAAGATGCAGTTTCCTGGAGCCATTGAGTATAGCCCGGATGGATACTCTCAGTAGGATGAGAATTCCAGAAAAGCAAGAGCCTTCAATCTAGATAGGATGCTTTTGGAGAAAGCGTATCATCACCTCGGCTACCTCTTTGGGTTTTTCAAGTCCAACAGCGTGACCAGCGTCATCTATGGTGATTAAAGTTAAACGCTCTCCGTGTTCAGCTTTCATGCGATAGCCATTTTCGATTGGAGCGGTCAGGTCATTTTTACCCATTATCATCAACACTGGCCCCTTTCCCCCAGCGGCCCACTCCTCAAGCGGAGTATTTTTATTAGCTTCGCTTTGTCCCTTCCGTGCTTCTGGCCAATAGGTAAGCCCTTGCACATAGTCGCGAATAATACTTATGTCAGTCTTGGGCGAAAACATAGTACGACGAGCCAAATGTATTTTTTCATCCTCGCTTAACGTCTGGTCATCAAGTAGTTTGGCTAGTTCTCCTGGAGTAGTTAAAGGTGGGACTAGGCCACCGGCAGCTATAAGAATTAGAGAAGCTAACCGCTCTGGATAGGCGGTTGCTAACATCCGCGAGGTTCTGTTACCAAATGCCCAACCNGCCATATGAAATTTTTCAATACCCANTTTGTCAGCAATTNCTATGACGTCGTTGGCTAAATCTCGTAAAGTAATTTTCTCTAAATTACCGTTGGATCCCAAAATCCCTCGCTGGTTTATTGCGATTAACTGGTAGCCTGCATCCGCTAGAATGGGTCCGAGGTCTTTATATCGAGAGACATCCGCGCCGGAGCCTGGTAACGCAAAGATTGCTTCGGCATCTTCAGATTCAGCAGCCCAGACATGTGTAACAAACCTAGCATAGCCCACGTCTATCAATACTTCCTTAAAGCTTGCCGTTTGGGAGTAAACTGGTGAGAGACTTACTGAGAAAAGTATTACGAGTAAAAAACTCATTATATAAAGCTTATTAGGGGCGGTCATATTTCATTCCATAAGTTGTTAAATCCTAGAATANCACTTAAACAGGTGGCACCAAAGCTAGGTTTGTTTTCTAGCTGTCAGATTAGTATATTGCTGCTATGGATGTTTGGGTCTCATTTACGCTTTTAGCGGCTGTAATGCAATCTTTAAGGACAGCAGGCCAAAAAAAAATCGCTGAAAAAATCTCTATTCAAGCAGCGACTCTTGTACGATTTCTGTTTGGGATAAAATTTGTTTTAGCTTACTTTCTATTTATAGATTGGGTTTATGAGCCTCTCGAATTTGGAATAAATGGAAAGTTTTTTCTATTTGGGGCTCTTGCAAGTATCGCCCAAATTTTAGCGACGGTTTGTCTAATTAATGTCGTTAGTATGAAAAACTTTGCGGTGGGCACGTCTCTAGCGAAAACCGAGTCGATCCTTATAGCTATCTTAGGTACGTTTTTCTTTTCCTCACCCTTAAATGTATGGGGGTATGTTTCGGTTCTTATAGGCTCTGCAGGATTAGTGTTCGCTAGCCAATGGAAAGTTTCCCTAGCTGATAAAGCCAATTTCAATAGTTTATCTTATGGACTTNGCGCTGGCCTTGGCTTTGCTCTTGCCTCATTGTGGATAAGGAGTGCATCTTTATCGCTTGCAGTCGGTCCGATACCTAGCGCCGCTGCAGTATTACTTTACATGGTAGTTTTGCAGTCATTGATCTGTTTCTTATGGATTGTTCTTAAAGAACCTGAGCAATTAAACCTTATAAAAAATAACTTTAATGCATGTTTGTTTATTGGATTCACTGGTGTGGCGGGATCGGTTGGTTGGTTTACTGCTATGAGTCTTCAAAACGCGGCCCTAGTAAAGACCTTAGGGCAGGTCGAATTTATAATTGGCCTGTTAATTACTTATTTCTATTTTAAAGAGCGTATATCCAGGCGCGAATATCTTGGGATTGTTTTAATTGCTTTGAGTGTATTTCTAATAGCTGGTTATACCTAGGAAGCATAGACATTAAGTCTTAAGATTAAGAGCGAAGAATAAGCTCGTCGATAAGTTCAACCACTTTTTTCGCTTTATTAGCNAGTTCTGTGTCCGATGCGCTGCTTACAGGATGATCAATTACCGCAAACTTGTAACCTGGAGCGCCAAGCACGTTCGACATGAGCTCAGCAGCACTAACAAATCTACTAGTCATTACTCCTAGTGCTGGTGTTCCCGCGCGCTCGCTACTAACAGCATCATGCAAACTGCATGAAGAACAGCTGCCTCAGTCCCCTAGCCCGGTGATTGCAAGATCCCAGGCTTGCGCTCGGTTGATGATTGACGCTTCGGCTGGCGCGCTATAGTTATCTTTCGTTTCCCAAATCACATCAGCTAATTCATATTTGGTCCTTAGTAAATTTTCGAGATGGGTAAAGAAGCCAAGCGTTCCTTCTTTGCCATTTGAAATAAATCCTACTTTTTTACCAGACAGAGTATCTATTCGTGGTGCAAAATCGAAGGTCGCGGCATCTTCTTCAAATGTGGGATTTAGTACATTAATTACCATAGTATGATTCGAATAAAATTGTGTAAAAATTAGAGTTCAGGTTCACAATCAACACATGCACCAATGGCAACAGTGACAGCTTGACTTTTTNTACCAAGCCATGGGGGTATTATAGCACCAAAACCGCCAGCAGGACCGCCAGCGGCTACAATCAAAAGGTGCTCTGGGGAGTGCAATGCTGAGTACTCCTTTTCTCCTTTGCCTCTGACGACAGAGCNCTTGCCAACTTCAGCCCATTCCGANCTCTTGATTTTTGCTTTCTCAAAGAGGTACTGGCTTATTTGATCTCTGGTCCAACCTGCCTTTTCAAGGTGATCTCGNTGCTGTTTTGGGATAACGATTGCGTAGTTGCCTGACCAAATAGAATAGTTACGNANGTTAGATTTCATTTCAGAGGCGTAAGTGTCCAGAATTTCCTTCGGGTCTTCTGTCCATTCGTTCATGATTTGTCTGGGAGAACTCGCAGCAAATACAGTCACAGTTGATATTTCTGAAGCAAAGCCTCTGAACTCAGCTAGTGAGCCTAAGTTTGTTCCTTCTTCATCCTCTGCAACACAGTAACTAATTTTTCCAGGATGACCAAGAGTTGATCTATCTATAGTGCCTGGACTCACATTCAAAATATTGATTAGACCAAGCCGGATTGCTCTGCCTATCACAGAGGTTGCCCGATCACTACTCCCGAGGGCATTGAATTGATTTTCACAACCAAGTATTTTTCTTATCGGTCCATTCAAGACCATAAATANTGCACAGCCACCTGTGCTTGCTGTNGCGCCATGTAAGAGAAACTCTTCCTTTAGCATCGCACTCCAAGCACTGACAATGACCGGAAAATGTATNGGCAAACAACCAGCCATCACGGCACTTATAGCTAACTTTTCAGCGGTAATGGGTCTTTCCCTGACTGGTTCTATTCCAATTAACTCATCATTACGCATGTATGCCCAGTCTAAGCACGCTTGAACTGCTTCTGAGGTAGGAGGCACAATCGGGAAACCGTCCGTCCAACCTCGACTATGGTAATACTCCTGTACTTCTTCGAATGATTCTAATGCGATTTTATTTGAAACTATTGACACACGTAGATCCTAAAGATGATTTTAAGGCTGGCAAACTACTAACCACTTATTTAGGATATTATAACGTAAGTAAATTAAAAATGAGCGGAATAGAAATGAAAGAGAAGTACGGTGATATAAACGTAACATTGCTAGATGATTTTGTAGCCCAATGTGAGATTGACCGTCCACCCAATAATTTTTTTGACCTTAATTTGATAAGAGATATGGCAGACTGTTTCGATGATTTAGATGGGGACTCAAATTGTCGAGCTATCGTGTTATGTTCCAACGGTAAACACTTTTGTGCGGGAGCAAATTTTGCTACTGCAGATCAGACTGCTGAGGGGGATGTCTTAGCAGCCGAGTCCGCCGATCAAAGGAATCCTATATATCAGGAAGCAGTTAGATTGTTTGGTAACAAGAAACCAGTTATCGCGGCGGTGCAGGGTGCTGCGGTTGGAGGAGGCTTGGGAGTGGCCATGATGGCTGATTTTAGAGTAGTCTGCGAGACTACCCGATTGACGGCAAATTTTGTAAAGCTCGGTTTCACTCCGGGCTTTGGGCTCACTCATACTCTACCTAGAGCGATTGGCACGCAGAAGTCACACCTTATGTTTTATACCGGTCGACGGATAGACGGCAGAACCGCTCTCGACTGGGGTGCGGCGGATATTTTTGCGGGAATACATGAGGTCCGGGAGAAGGCTATTGAACTTGCTCGGGAAATAGCAGTTAATGCACCGCTTGCGCTAATCTCACTAAGAGAGCAATTAAGGTCAAACCTGCAAGCAGCTGTGCAAGATGCGACTGATGTTGAGGGTAGGGAACAATTTTGGTTAACCCGAACTCAGGATCATCTGGAAGGATTGCAGGCAGTGGCTGATCGGCGCACTGGGAATTTCAAAGGCGATTAAGTAAGGCATCATGCAGGAAACCAAATTTGTTCGTGTTTTGACTCGCAGAGAAGTTCTGGCACTGGCGTTTGGCGCCATGGTCGGATGGAGTTGGGTTGTGTTGTCCGCGGATTGGATTAAATCTGCTGGCACTATAGGTGCAATACTGGCGTTCATTACTGGTGGCGGTATTATGATCGTTATTGGACTCACCTATGCTGAATTGGCCTCAGCGTTACCATTTGCAGGCGGGGAACACGTATATAGCCAGAGAGCATTAGGTTCAGTAGCCTCATTCATTTGCACATGGTCCATCATTCTTGGATATGTTTCAGTTGTTACTTTTGAAGCTGTAGCACTACCTACCGTTTTAGACTCATTAATACCTGGTTTAGATAAAATCTATCTTTGGAATGTGGCTGGATGGGATGTCTATTTGACTTGGGTTTTGGTCGGTGTGGCAGGGTCAGTTGGAATGACTGTCCTCAATGTGCGTGGTGTGCGGATGGCTGCAGTGTTGCAGACTGTTGTTGTCGGATTGATTCTACTTGTTGGGCTGGCTTTTATTCTAGGATCTGTTTTTAGTGGAAACACAAGTAATCTTGAGCCACTATTTGAAGACGGATTTTCGGGTATGACCCTTGTCTTAGTTATGGTTCCATTTATGTTCGTCGGGTTCGACACGATCCCCCAGGCAGCAGAGGAGATAAATCTTCCGTTTCGTGATATCGGAATTGTGTTGATGCTCTCGGTTTTCATGGGAGTGGCTTGGTATAGCTTAATCATTCTGGGAGTTGGCTTAATGTTGGGCCCAGAGGAGTATGAGTCTACCGACCTGGCAGCCGCTGAAGCGAATTCAATGATCTATGGAAGCTTTGGCAGATTCGTGATGCTTAGCGCAGGTCTCGCGGGGATTATTACAAGTTGGAATGCTTTTATCGTTGGCGGTAGCAGAGCCATTTACGCATTAGCCCGCGCAAGACTGCTCCCCGCAATGTTTGCAGAGTTGCACCCCGTCTATAAGAGTCCAAAGAATGCCATCATCCTGATAGGGGTATTGTCTGCGTTTGGACCGTTCTTTGGTAGACCGGTATTGGTTTGGCTAGTGAATGCTGGTGGTCTTGGAATTGTAATCGCTTATGCAATGGTGGCTTTGTCTTTTTTGGTGCTTCGAAGAAGAGAACCAGACCTACCAAGGCCTTTTAGAGCGAGATTTGGAGGGTTGGTTGGGGGGATGGCATTCGTGTTATCAATCGGTTTAGCTTTGCTTTATATGCCGGGAAGCCCTTCGGCTTTGCTGTGGCCAAGCGAGTGGGCAATCTTCATAGGTTGGTGTTTGTTAGGTGCTATTATGTATTTTATGACCACAAAAAATCGTAAAGATTAAGATTTCGTGAACTCGTTCCGCGTTAGGAGGGTTTGATGTATTCAATTGACACTGGCACAGATGAGTTGCTTTGTCACATATATGAGCGTGTAGCGACAATAACGCTTAATAAACCTCAAAAAAAAAATGCCTTGGGAGATATTTTGACGCCCGCTTTGAGGGAAACTATTGCTGTATTAGAAAATGATAACCGTGTTGGAAGCATACTAATTACTGGTGCGGGAGATGCTTTTTGCGCTGGAGGAGACGTTTCTGGTATGGGCAGCGGTTCGTCAATTAGTAATAAGCATGAAATATCAAAAAAGGACAGAGTTGAAAATCTTTTGATTAAACAAAAGACACTCACTCAAAGAATTCATGAACTAAGAAAAATAACGATAGCTGCACTGCCAGGTGCTGCTGCTGGGGCTGGGCTTTCTATCGCACTTGCTTGTGACTTGCGGGTAGCCTCAGTTAATGCTTTTGTAACTACGGCCTTCGGTAACATTGGCCTTTCGGGTGATTATGGTGCAAGTTGGTTCTTACCAAGATTAATTGGCTTGTCTAAAGCAAAGGAGATGTTCTATACAAGCAGCAGAATTGGTGCTGAGGAGTGCGAGCGGCTAGGCTTATTTAACAAGATATTTCCTGTTGATACCTTTAGAGAAGAAGCCCAAGCATATGCATCGAGACTGTCAAATGGTCCAGTGAATGCGTTAGCGCGGATGAAGAAAAATCTAAATAACTCTCTCGAGCAAGATTTAGACGCTAGCTTGCGTCTTGAAGCAAAGCATTTAGTTGAGAGTATGGATGACCCGGAATCCAAGGAGGCGATTGCTGCCTTTATGGAAAAACGAAAGCCTAACTTTCCCAACTAGCTTTAGCGTTTTTGAAGAGCGGCGATACGTTTTTCCAGAGGCGGATGGCTCATGAACAGCTCCGACCATGCCCGTTTGCCCGATATTCCAAAAGCAGTCAGTTGACCATCTAATTGACTCTCAATTTGGTTTGATTTCAACCGCTCAAGTGCTGCGATCATTTTCTGCCGACCGGCGAGATCTGCCCCTCCACTATCAGCCCTATATTCGCGGTAGCGTGAAAAACCCATAACAATGATCGAGGCTAAAACACCAAATATCGCTTGAAAAGCCATGACTGTCATGAAGTAAGTAAAAGCTGAGTTGTTTCCTCGATTAACCATGTTTGCGACAATCCTGGCGAAGAAATAGACAAAAGTATTTAAAACGCCTTGGATAAGGGTGAGAGTCACCATATCTCCATTGGCAACGTGGCTGACCTCATGAGCGAGCACGGCCTCAGCTTCATCTCTACTCATGCTTCTTAGCAGTCCTGTACTCACTGCCACCAAGGCATTATGCCGATTTGCTCCCGTGGCAAATGCGTTAATTTCAGGCGAATCATAAACTGCAACTTCAGGCATGCCAATTCCAGCAAGCTCAGCTTGCCTCTGAACGGTGTTGACTAGCCATGTTTCTTCGCTATTGGAAGGGTTCTGAATAACGCGCGCCCCGACACTGCGCTTTGCGATCATCTTGGACATTAGTAGTGACAAAAAAGAGCCACCCATACCAAAAACGGCGCACATAAATAGGAGGCCACTATTCGAGGCCGAGTTTAATCCGAGCAATGGCATAAGAATGCTCAAAACGATACCTAGAACAAATAAAATGGCTAAATTTGTTGCGATAAACAAAATTACCCTTTTCATTAATACCCCCTAAATTTGGTTGGAAATCACATCTTGTCTGTTATCTTAAATAAGGACTAAAACCCATAAATTCAACCGTGCATTGTGTTAGAAGCTGGGGGTGAATATATAAGGCTCGAATTCCATCCAGTCAGTTTTAGTGCTGGTTCTTAAAATCAATCGATTATCCATGAGCTCAAATGTTTCAGTTCGGTTCAAATTCATAATGTAACGGTTGAACAAAGAGGGTTGGATACAGAGTTTTCGTGTTGTAACCAATGCAGTTAAAGAAATCGTTTCCTGCTCTACTGTCCACGTTGCCCCAGCTTGGTTGCAGTCGGCCTCTATCTGAAGACGATTATCTAACCTAAATCTGAGTAGATAATCGGAGGGGTTCTCTGGTGTATACTCTGAATTGTTAAATCCGAAGATAGTCTTCAGCTGCCAACTTGTATTCTCCAAAGAGTTCTCTTGTGCCGCCACCCTGTCAATTGACAGCAAACTACTAACAAAAAATACGCTAACGATTAATAGACGANAAAACATTTTTTTAATTTCTTATTTTGATTTAATTTTGAAATTATACCAGTTTTTTCTGCGCTATGGGCTCGCAATATTTTGGATAATATTGGTCCGACCATACTGGATTACGTATAATTATCGTACGTCCGACTTTGAGCGTGTAAGGAATTATGGCACTTCTTATTTCAGCAATTTTCTGTTTACTACTCATCGGGTTAACAGCAAGTTATTTTAGAAGAGCCCACCAGGGAAGAGAAGCTCTTAAAAGAATGGAAAATCTAGCAGCAGAAAAAAATGGAAGGTGTTTATCAGAAAAGTATGTTAACGCCTCAACAAAATTAAAATGGGAATGTGAAAAGGGACATTCATGGGAGGCAACGCCAAATTCAATTTTACGAGGAAGGTGGTGCCCCACCTGTGACGGTTCTAAGCGTTTCACTATTGAGGAAATGAAGCAAATCGCTTCTGAGAGGGGGGGCTGGTGTCTGTCCGATGAGTATTTAGATTTTTCAACTAATCTTCGATGGGAGTGTCGACTACATCATGTCTGGGAGGCAACTCCTCGTGCGATAACCGAAGGGAATTGGTGCCCAGAGTGCGGCGGTTCAAACCTGTCTACAATAATCGGTATGCAAGACCTGGCTGCTGAAAAAGGCGGCTTGTGTTTATCTGACAACTATGTGGATGCTCTCACAAAACTCAGATGGCAGTGCAGTAAAAACCATATTTGGGAAGCAACGCCCGAAACTATAATAAATGGAAGCTGGTGCCCCGAATGTGCGAGGGCTAGGCGTTATACGATAGAAGGGATGGCGGAGCTTGCTGCAGAGCAAGGAGGGCTTTGCTTATCAGATAAATATGTTAACTCGACCACTAAACTCAAATGGCAATGTGCCAAGGGTCATGTGTGGGAAGCGACGCCTCGTGTTGTCAAGCAGGGGAGTTGGTGTCCGGAATGTGCTGGGACCATACGTTTATCAATCGCAGAAATGCAACAAATGGCCGAAGAAAGGGGTGGTAAGTGTTTATCTGATAAATATGTTGATTTGTCGACAAAAGTTAAATGGCAATGCGCAAAGGGCCACGTTTGGGAAGCAGCAATCCGCGATATTAAGGAGGGAAGTTGGTGCCCGGAGTGTTTTGAATCTTGAACTACACCGACGGTAATTTTTAAGAATGATAAAAAGAGACATTTGAGGTTTCTGATGAAAAAAACCCTGCAAAATTACTTTGAGCTTGAAGCAAAAAATACCTCGATCAAACGGGAATTATTGGCGGGAGCTACTACGTTCATCACAATGGTTTATATTATCTTCGTCAATCCCACCATGATGGCGGAAACCGGCATGGATTATGGTGCGAGTTTTGTAGGAACATGCTTGGCAGCCGCAGTCGCCTGCTTCGCAATGGGTGTTCTCGCTAACTGGCCTGTAGCGTTAGCTCCAGGCATGGGCCTCAATGCCTTTTTCACATACACCGTCGTAGGAGAAATGGGATACAGTTGGCAAGTAGCCCTGAGTGCAGTCTTTATCGCTGGAGTTCTCTTTTTTGTAATTAGTGTAACACCTCTTCGGCGTTGGATATTGGAAAGTATCCCATCGAGCTTGCGGATTTCGATGGGAGCCGGTATCGGACTATTTATTGGGTTTATCGGTCTTAAAAGCAGCGGGATTATAGTTTCAAATCCGGTGAATTATGTATCGCTGGGAGACCTCACAAAAGCAGAACCCTATCTGGGTTTGCTTGGATTCTTGATAATCACAGTGCTTTCTATAAGAAAGATACCTGGTGCTATTATGTTGGGCATCATAACAATCACTGTAATTTCAATTCTGGCAAACAAGGTTGAGTTTTCAGGGTTTTTCTCCTCCCCCCCGAGTCTTGCTCCGGTTTTATTTGAGTTAGACTTCAGTGGTGCACTTGATGTAGGAATAATCAGTGTGGTCTTAACGTTTCTATTCGTAAATCTGTTTGATACGGCAGGTACTTTGCTTGCAGTGGCAACTTCAGCAAATCTTATTGACGATAAAGGAAGAATTGAAAATCTTGACCAAGCTTTAAAAGCTGATAGTGCGTCCAGCATTGTTGGGACAATGGTAGGTTGTGCGCCAGTGACCAGTTACGTAGAAAGCTCGGCAGGTGTTTCAGCGGGAGGTCGATCAGGGCTAACTGCGGTTTTTGTTGGATGTTTTTTCTGCTTAGCAATTTTTATTTCGCCGCTTGCTAGTATTATTCCTGCGTATGCTACAGCGGGAGCATTAATTTATGTGGCAATGATTATGTTGGGTGGACTTGAAAAACTTGAATGGTCTGACCAGAGTGAGCTTATACCTGCTTTAATCACGGTATCAATGATTCCTCTATCGTTCTCAATAGCAGATGGAATTGCCTTGGGTTTTATGAGTTACGTCATTATTAAAGTATTCACAGGCCGGCGGGACCAAGTGACTTCCGCCGCATGGTTCCTAGCTGGCCTGTTTGCTCTCAGATATCTCTTTATTTAATTGCTTATCCTATTCAAAAACTGTCGCAGCCGCGATTAGAAATTAATTCCCGTTTAGAACGTGTAGCTTATCCTACCCATTACTTGTCGCGGTGGGATGAATTCTATTCCGGTCGCATTTACACCAAATACGTCGGTCATGGCTGAGTTTATTCCGTCCTCGTTAGTTGCGTTAAAAATCATCAAATCAAAACCCCATGCACCGTTTGCGAAGTCTATCCCTGCCGTTAAATTGAGAACGTTGTAGTCTTCTACAGTGTCGATGAGTGGGTGATTGATTACACGTTGTTGAAATTCACCGCGATGCACATAATCGATACTACCAAACACTGAGTTACCCGATGAAAGGTTGGTTTGATATCTAAGGCTAGCACTGGCGGTCAGATCCGGACTTTTTGCTAACTCGTTGCCTTTTATGTTCTCCCTATTTTGATAGCGCAAGTCCTCATAACAAAACCCTAAGTAGCCAACAGGGCTGCACCAAGGTGGGGCTGGGATAGTTGAGTTTGCCTTCACATTATCGAGGGTATCAAAATTTTTCGTAACTTCAGAATCCAAATGCGCCATCTTTAAGTCAAAAGTGAATGAATCAGAGATTATTCCAATTAGCTCAAGTTCTACCCCCTTCATTTCCGCTTCAGGTATATTCGCTACTCCTCCTCTAAACACATCTGGGTCTGTCGCCTGAAATTGAAGATCTTCGTACTCATAGAAAAAAGCAGCTACGTTAGCTCTTAGCCTTCCATCAACTAGGTCCGTTTTTAAGCCCGCTTCATAAGCAGCAATTGATTCGCTGTCAAAAATTGGCAGAACTAATGGTGGGGCAATGGCGTTCCCCATAGCAGCATCTTCAGCTTCGGTGTATCCATAAGTAAGATTACTTCCACCAGGTTTAAACCCTCGTGTGAAGGAAGCGTAGATCATGGTATCGTCGTCTATGTCGTATTCTACGGCTACCCTCCCAGTTGTCTCTGTTGAAGTTTTCTCTAAATTACCAATCTGTCCGCCGAAAAAGTTGTTAACGTAACTGTCGACGGAGTCGTCAGTATATCGGGCACCTGCTATTAATCTGAGGTTATCGGCTGCATTGTAGGTGGTCTGCCCGTATACAGAGTAGGATTCGCGGGTCGGATAATTATCTGACATGAAGCCCCAGTCGCCACTGCCGCCAGGGATAGCTCCGGCAGTCAAACCGGCAGGCAACATTGATGCCGGATACATGTTTTCGTAGCTCGTATTGAAGTAGGGGTCGTTGAACGTTCCGTCATAAACACCATTAAAATTATCATCTAAAAATTCGCGAATATGTCCCTCAATCTCTTGATCCATGTAAAACGCCCCCACGATCCAATCAAAGGATCCGCGCCACGGCTCATTGGAAATTAGATTTACTTCAAAAGTTTTTGTCTCTTGTATCTGGCTTTCAGGGTTAAATTCGACGCCAACGTAGAAAGGCGCGTTACTTGAAACCGAGGAAGGGTCATGGAAAAGATTATGTCGATCATTATCCCTAATCACGTAAATGTCATCTTCCTGCCAACTCGCTAGGGCCCTCAAGCTAGCAACTCCTAGATCGGCCTCTCCGATAGCGCCAATTACCTTGGATTCTAACTCGTATTTAGACAACGTGTTCTGCGACAACTCTCTCTCGTCCGGAGTAGTGTCGTAGAAACCCTTCATAGCTGCTCCATTGTTATCAGCATCGAAATATTGAGCGAACACTCTAATGCTGCTTGTATCACTTGTCTCAAACAACCAATCGGACCTAAAACTTAGATGGTCAGCATCGTCTAATTCCTGACCATTGAAGATATTATCTGTAAATCCGTCACGTTTGGTCACAGAAATTGAAGTTCTTGTAGCGACGGAGTCAGATATGGGTAAGTTGATTGACCCACGAGTCTTTGTGAGCCCATAGTTTCCGACAGTAATGTCAGTTTTACCTTCGAGTTCAGCAGTTGTGGGTGCCTTGCTAATGACGTTAATGGCACCACCAGTCGAGTTTTGTCCGAAAAGGGTACCCTGAGGGCCGCGTAAAACTTCGATTCTTTCGACATCTATGAAGTCAGTTTGCAATGAAAAAGGAGAGGCGATAAAAATGCCGTCCATATGATAGGCAACGGATGGTGCTGCAATTGCGTTCTGATTTGTTTCGTTGCCCACTCCGCGGATAGAAACGACCGTCTTAAAGCCTTCGTTTTTAGCCACAGTCAGTCCTGGGGCAAGCGCACTCAAGTCAACAAACGAGTTGATATTTCTTGATTCTAGATCGTCTGAGGTTATAGCTGTTACCGCTTGTGATAAATCTTGGAGACTTTCATCGCGCTTCTCTGCCACTACCATAATCTCTTCAATTCTTGATTCTTGTGATGCGACACCAGCTGCAAAACTAATAGAAGCAAATAAAAGGGTATACCGCCCTGATCTAGAGCATCGTGATTTTAAAGTCATTTCTGTTACCTTGGATGGGTTAAAGTCGTTGTCTTGGGGTAAAACGTTTTATTTATCATGGTATTTTATCATGCCTTTTTATAGATCACACCGTTTCATGATGGTGCGGTCATTTTAAACTGATTTAATCTCATTTCTCTNCANGGCACTTACCGANTTATCGATCATAGNGCGGGATCACTTACTCTCGGGCCAACATGTTGACCACTGAGTATGTCGACCTTAATAAACGTCGATTAAAAGTCAGCTTTGTTGTAGATACCAGCAAAATTTGTGCCTACTAGCAAGTGGGTATTATGCTCTAATGATTTCTACTTTCGTTGCTCACTGTATTGTGATGTAGACTTAGGAATCGAATAGGTAATTTTTAGAAAATATGGGAAGTTAACCAGAATGTCAGAAATGAATAACAAACAAACTTACTTGGACTCCGGACAAAAAATCACGACTAAGCCCTTTTCTGGAGTTTCTTACATNGATGCCCTCTTAAATATGGGAGGTGGGGGGTGGAATGAAGACAATGGCAACCCGATTAGATGGGCAAGTGATCCTTTTCTAACCAAATCAGATTCGGATAGTTCGATTACGGTAATTTCCTATAGCTTTGCCAAAGGAGGTGACTCCAATGTGCCATACAGTTATCAGGATGATGTAGGTGAGATCTCTGCGATTGCCTTTAACACCAAGCAACAGGATGATATTCGCGCCTCTCTGACTGAAATTGAAAAGTATATAAAAGTGAATTTTGTCGAAGTTGAGGAAGATAAGGAAAGCGGCAGCGTTGGCACAATACGATTTGCGATGAATACGATCACAGATGAGCAAGGAAACTACAGAGAGGGTATTGCTGCTACGGCAGACCCAGTATCGCTGCATCCTCGTGGCGGTGACGTTTTCTTCAATAAGTGGTTCGTGAACGGGGATTTTTCGACCGGTGTAGTTCCAATGGCAGCGGGACAAGGAAGCGTGGGTTCGCAGACTAATATAGGCGATGTCCATATTATGTATCACGAGATATTTCATTCACTTGGACTGGAGCACCCAAATGATAACCGAGGTAGGCCCTTTCCAGATGAAATTAATTTTAAAGAGTATACGGTCATGGCAGGCGAGTACCGTACCGACGGAGCGTCAACGTTTATCCTTCAAAATAAGGAGTATGCTATCGTCTCTACACCTATGGCTTATGACGTTGCTGCACTCCAATACTTGTATGGAGCTAACCAAAAACACAACGACGGAGATACGATTTATAAATTCGATCCTTCTGTTCCAGAAATAAAGCTTATTTGGGATGGCGGAGGGACAGATACCCTTAACTTTGAGGAGTTTTCGGGTAATAACACGATCGATTTGAAAGGCGGCTCATATAGCACAATCCCGTTTAATGTTTGGTCTTCGAAAAATAATATCAGTATCGCCTTTGGAGCGGTTATCGAGGATGTCATAAGTGGTTCTGGTGGAGATACAATTACTGGGAACTCTTCAAACAATAGGATTACCGGAGGCAAAGGATCTGACACTATAGACGGCGCGTCAGGGGTTGATATGGCGATTTATGATGCGAACTTAATCGATGCTAGTTTGAATAGCTTCGTAGATTATGAATCGAGCGGTGAGAATATTTACCTTAAAACCGCATGGAATGTTGTTCTTGCAAGTGATACGGATACTTTACGTAATATCGAACGAATCAAATTCAACGATACATATGTAGCTTTGGATTTGAACGGCAATGCGGGTAACGTAGTGAAATTATTGGCGGCCGTGTTGGGTAAGTCATCGGTGGGAAATAAGGAATACGTCGGTGCCGGACTGCATGCTCTTGACAGTGGGATGACCTACGAAGGACTTATGAAAGCTGCTATTGATGTTATTTTTGGTCCGAATCCCACTGGNGCCTCAGTAGTTGGGGNTTTTTATGAAAATCTNGCTGGNTCTCCNGCACCTNAATCTATTTTAGATGAATATGGTGCTTTGATTGATGACAAAACAATGACCCCTACCGAATTGGGCATCGCAGTAGCTGAACATAGTTTAAATGCAACAAACATAGATTTGATCGGACTCGCATCGACAGGTGTGGAGTATATGATTTAGTTGCCCAAAATTTTACTATTTCTTTAGAAATAGTAGATGTGTTTCTATGGTCAGTATGACTGACAAGTAAATTTTGCGCCCGGAGATCAAATTGAAAAATTACACAAAGTTCCATCCAAATTATGAAAAAGTACTAGATGAACATTTCGAAAGCCTTATAAAAAATGAGCAATTATCTGTTCCAGGGCTTGTGGTTCTNGCTCGCCGCGGNGCTGAAAAATACCATAAAGCCTTTGGTGTGAGTGATCTAAAGACCGGAAAAAAAATGAAGACCGATGCTATATTCAGGATGTTTAGTATGACAAAGGTGTTAACTAGCTTTGTAGCATTGAGATTGTACGAGGAGGGACTTTTTGATCTCGAAGACCCAGTCAGCAAGTACATTCCATCATTTGATCGTANTTGGGAAGTAGTGGTGGATAGTGAAAGAGGTCCGGAATCGATCGCATACCGAAGTTTTCTTACTGGTAAAGTTCTAGATTTAAATTACAAGCGGNATAAATCAGTTCGACCTATGCTTGTTAAGCANCTGATGAGTGAGTCCTCTGGCATNGAATATGAGTTGTTTTCAGAGTACGACTCTTTTCTTGGTGGTGGGATTTGTGACCGGAATGCTGGCCTCATTGCAAATGCTATCAGACAAGAGTTGCACCCGGNGGTTTATAGAAGTACGTGTATTGTGGGCGCGAATTTAACCTTAGAGGAATTTGTCGACACCATTGGAAACGCTGGTGTTTTAACTTGTGAACCCGGAGAGTTTTCCTATGGTCATGGGGCNACAGTGCTCGGTCGAGTGATTGAAATAATATACGAAAAGAGTCGAGGTACATTCAAGAAATTTTCGGAAATTATGTCCGAACTTCTTTTTAGTCCTTTAGGAATGAGCGATGCAGCGTTTTTTCTTTCAGATGGCGATCCAAAGATAGATCGAGTTCCTACTTTATACGGCGCAGTTATCGATGAAAGTGGTATGGGAACACGAATTGCTGAGGAGCAAGAATGCTACCCAGAGGGAGTTGAATTTCGAACTAACCAAACGGCCCATTACTCCGGTCCGCGAAGCTATGAAAGTGGAGATACTGGTTCGATCATGACTGCTGAGGATTATTCAAAGTTCTACGATATGCTGCTCAGAGGTGGGTTAGATAAAAATGGAGGACGCCTTCTTAGTTCTCAAGGCGTTAAAACTTTGTGCAAGGGCCGGTTTAAGGATCTCAGACTTGATACGCCTTTGGCAAAGGCATTCGGAGTAGCTGGGACACATAGCCCTTTCCCGAAATCCTTTAACTTTGGTTGGGCAACAGCTCACGGAGAAGATCATACCCTCCGAGGTTATGCAACTTGCGATCACAGTGATATGAGCAATTGGGGTGGGTATGCGCTTACACAAGGGTTTTTTTATCCTTCTGAGGATTCCTATATGTTGGTTTGTCCCCAGCTTATGTTGACGACTCCAGGTGCTTTTGCTTTTGGACAAACTTTAATTCGAGATAAATCTATGTCTGTTTTCCATAGTGTATGGAACTAGTTCTATCTAAGAAGATACATGTTTTCGTGGGGCAGTTCTCAGCACAAAAGAGTTGATTAGTGAAAATATACCTAGTGTTTTTTAATTATCACTCGATAAAGTGTTATGCACATTAAAAAAATGCTAATAAAAAGGGGTGAGCAATGGACGAGTATCAAATAGTTAACAGTTTTAATATGTTCATGATAAGCAATGCAATGTATCAGCTGGGTGTTTTTATTCTGTTGTGGATAACGTTTCGGTGGGTACGCACTATTTATTCTAACGGAGCAGAGTTGATAGAAAAAATTCTTTGCACCATATTTGGTCTCGGGACTGTTTTTAATGGATTAATGATATCTGGGTTTTTCTATGCGAATTGGCAAGGGACGAGTTATGCATTAAGTCAACTCGATTCACTAAGCCCAACAGCACAGTCTTTTGTTGANTACTTACCTGTAGATACTTTGCCGGAGGTAAGTNTAATACCTTGGAATCCGGTAATGATCGTCTGGTGGNTAGGAGTGATAGTGGCAATCTTATATCCTATTTGGGTTAAAAAGGCGTCTTAAAGTTTGACTAGGCAAGAGTGGTCTGTGAAGACGAGGTTAGAACTGCTCTTGCCGCGACAACTAGATTTGAGTATTTGAAGAAGCCAAAAACGATAAGACACAAGAATTGAAACGAGAGGGGTTTTCAATAAACATGAAATGACTGCCTCCCTCAGACGTTGGAAATATCTCCACTTCAGCACCTGCAATTACGGATGCGATCCATCGCTGAGAAGCGCTCGTGAATATTGAATTTTCGCCGCCAATCACCAAAGTTGGGAGCTTAATGCGCTCAATCACATCCCGCCAGTCGCCATAAGCNGTGTCACGAAGCAACTGAGCGGCCAGAGGCCTGGGTAGCTTGAGGTTTTCTTTAGCGACGGTTTGTAAAGATGCTGTCGAAAATTCAGGGCTGAAAAGTCCTTTTAAGAGTTCTGTGGTGCTCTCTCTGTCATCGGCAGCGAGTACATTTTTGGCAAATTCATCAACATCATCTGCGGTTTGATAAAAGCATCCGAATCGCGACCTCTGCTCATCGCTCCATTGAGCCTGAGGAAACATGCAAGGTGCTTGATCTACAAGTACTAACCGTTGGACTCGGTTAGGACCAAAAAGGTCGAGGTAAGCCCAAATTACGGCACAACCCATCGAATGTCCCAAGAGGTCTACCGATGAGAGACCCAACTTGTCTAAGACTTCGCTTAGGTCTTTAGCCAAGCGCCCGACTCGATAACCATAGTTGGGTTTGTCGCTTTCACCATGGCCACGCATATCAAGAGCAATAACTCTTCGATCTTCAGTTAAAGTTTCTGCATTTTGCTGCCACTCGGCTGCAGTTTGAGACCAACCGGGAATCATAATTAAAGGTTGACCACTTCCTCCTGTTAAGGCCGAAAGAGTGAGACCACTGNNTAGTTCAATTGAAATCCGTTCCATTTTTGCGCCNCNNNTNCATCGAGTAAGATTCAAGATAATTTCANAATACTGACTTCAATCCGCTCCGGANGCAAGTGACTGATTTTTGGAGTGGCTCTATTTATTTCAGTCGAACTAATATGGCACCGGCATTGTTGAGCTCTAAATCAAAATCTTTTATTTCGCCACGGTGCTCTAAATCGCGGAGGTATAGCATGGCTTCGTCACGAATCATCCCTGAGCCCACAACGAGTCGNATACGCATTACAACGTCTTGTCNGGCAAGATCAANTTCNCCTTNCATTTTTTTTAGCGCCTCGCTCACACTTTCTCCTTGGTGAGCAATATCTATAGTAAAAGTTGAACCGTCATGCTGAGATCTCAGATCATTGTCACACTTTGGACAGTGATCCATAGTTGCCATGATATTCATGCCACAAACTAAGCAAGTTTGCTGTTTCATGCTTTAGAGCCTGTCGTTATGGACAATTGTCACTAATGTATCCAGACTAAATTAGTAGCGACTCGTTAATAGGATGNAAACATGACGCCACTTTCTTCAGTGAATCAGCCGTTAATTCAGGAATACCATAAACCTCCATTGGCACTTCGTGCTTAGTTTGCACTGTTCTGACAAGACGGTCGAAATCTCCATCGCCTGACAAAAGGAATACTCTATCTAATGCTGGTAAGGACTCCAGTATATCGATGGTAATTCCAACATCCCAATCACCTTTTGCAGACCCATCAGCACGCTGAATAAAAGGTTTAAGATGCACACTAAAACCAATATGCCGCAAAGCATTTTGAAACTTCCTTTGGCTTTCATCGTTACGATCTATCGCATATGCTTTCGCGATAATGATGTTTCCTCTGGATGAAAGTCTTTGCCATAATGCGCGGTAATCAAAAGATTTTCCAAAGGCATCTCTGGTTGTGTAGTAAATATTTTGGACATCCACAAAAACGCCAATTTTTTCGGCGAGCGAATTCACAAATTTTCAACACTTAATTTGGATGAAGTTGAAGCCAAAGTACTCTAACTCTTTAAATAGTCTATTATTGCTGTGTACATTAGAATAGTAGTTGTAACTTTATGATAGCATGGTGATTGTACTGGTTTCTTGAGTTGAATCACAAATCCGCTCCACCTCAAACTAATCACTTTAAGTATTCAAATGTCGCTTGTTCGTTTAGATAAAGTCTCCTTAAATTTCGGTACACACATCGTTTTAGACAATGTGGACTTCATGCTTAAAAAAGGTTCGCGAATTGGACTTTTAGGTCGAAACGGGGTCGGCAAGACCACCCTAATGAAAGTTATTGCAGGTTCTGTCGCCCCCGATGGAGGCGAGCGATGGGTTAGGTCAGGTGTAGAAATCACATGGTTAGAACAATCGCTGCCAGATGCTGATGAGCAAACAGTTTACGATATGGTAGCTGATGGCTTAGCGGAGATTGGTGCGCTATTAAAGGAATATCATAAGCTAACCGTGAACTATGAAAAGACCAAGGTAGATCAGCTCGAAAAAATTCAGAGTCAATTAGAAGCAAGAGACGGCTGGAGTATTAGTCAAAAGGTTGACTCAGTTATAACCCAACTGGAACTTCCTGCAAATAAGCTCATGTCTGAACTTTCTGGAGGATGGCGTAAAAGAGTTGCTCTTGCTCGTGCATTAGTTAGGCAGCCGGAGTGTTTGCTATTGGACGAACCGACTAACCATTTAGATATACCGACAATAGAATGGCTAGAGAGCCAGTTAAAGGAATATCAAGGCGCATTATTACTGGTAACTCATGATCGTGAATTTCTCCAAAGCGTTGTAAACGGAATAGTTGAACTGGATCGGGGGAATATCTATCAGTTTGATGGTAGCTTCGAACGCTTTTTGCGCTTTCGCGAAGAACAGTTAGCCGCAGAGGATACTGCCAATAAGTTATTTGATAAGAAACTTGCTGAAGAAGAGGTTTGGATTCGCAAAGGAATTAAGGCAAGGCGGACGCGCAACGAGGGACGTGTCAGGGCCCTTCAAGCAATGCGAGAGACTAGGAAGAGAAGGAGAGAATCGCTCGGGAAGGCAAAGTTCAAAGCTAACGTCTCGGAGAACTCAGGGAAAGTAGTAGCCGAACTAACTAATGTGAGCCATTCATTCGGAAATAAGACAATCATTGATAATTTTTCTACAACGATACTCCGAGGAGACCGAATTGGGATTGTTGGAGGAAATGGTGCTGGTAAAACTACGTTACTCAAAATTTTGCTAAATAAACTAAGTCCAGATGAGGGAAAAGTTAAGTTAGGCACAAAGATGGAAATTGCCTATTTCGATCAGCTACGTGAACACTTGGACATGGAGAAAAATTTAGTAGATAACGTGAGTGATGGAGGAGACTCCATTGAAATCAATGGAAAATCAAAACATGTCATTAGTTATCTTAGTGAATTTCTATTCACACCCGATCGAATTCGAACGCCTGCAAAAGCTTTATCTGGTGGTGAGCAAAATCGAGCTATACTCGCCAAAGTATTCAGTAAGCCCGCCAATGTTTTAGTTCTAGATGAGCCAACTAATGATCTCGACATTGAAACTCTCGAGTTACTTGAAGATATTTTAATCAAGTTTGAGGGCACGATCCTCTTGGTAAGTCATGATCGAAAGTTTATGGACAATGTGGTTACTTCTCTAATGGTTTTTGAATCTAATGGAAAAATTAATGAATATGTTGGCGGCTACAGTGATTGGTTGATCAAAGGTGGGAAGCTTCAAAAGGTAGGGGAATCCAAAGCAAAAGCAGATAAANCGANAGGTAAAAACCTAACTCAAGAAAATCAAAGAAAGCATGAGACTACCAAAAGAAAATCAAGAGAGCATGATNAAGAAATAAGGCGAATATTATTACTTATCGAGAAACTTGAACTTGAACAGTCCCAACTAGAAAAAATATTGTCAGGNCCAAATTTTTATGAAGACTCNAAGGANAATATAGANAGAACGTTACAAAAATTTGCTGAAAATAAGAAGGATTTAGAGATTACCTATGAGCGCTGGGAACAACTAGACTATGAAGACTAAGATCATTATATCTCCAACAGATGAAGCCTGTGGGGCCGAGGTCACAGGAATTGATATTTCGAAANCACTGTCTCAAGCTGAAGTGCAAGAAATAAGGCGGGCTTGGTTAGAGTATCATGTTCTNACGTTTCCTAATCAGTCTCTAGACAAAGAGCAGTTTGAGCGCTTTTCACNCTACTTTGGTGAATTTGGTGATGATAGCTTTTTTGGCCATGTTTCTGGGAGTGATCATATCGCTGCTGTCGTTCGAGAGGCCGATGATACCAGTCCAATTTTTGCTGAAGTTTGGCACACTGACTGGAGTTTTCAGGAAAANCCACCAGCAGCGACCTTTCTTTACAGCCTGGATATACCCCCTGTGGGTGGAGATACNTTGTTTGCTAATCAACACCTAGCGCTTGCGGAAATGCCGGCACAACTTAGAGCTAAGTTTNACGGAAAAATAGCGATTCATAGCGCAAAGTTTGGATACGCACCAAANACCGGCACCTATGCAACTAAGGANGGTATGGGAAGCATGGACATACGTCCCTCAGATATTGCCTACAAGCAGCAGTCTCATCCGCTGATTCGCNATCATCCGGAGACAGGCCGNCCGGGTATATTTGGCGCGCCCTANGCTTATATTGCTGGCTTTGAAGGCATGACTGAAGAGGAATCAAAACCCCTACTAANGGAACTTATAAAATGGCAGTCTCAGGATCAGTTTGTATATAGACACAAGTGGNAAAAAAATATGCTGGTAATGTGGGATAATAGGAGCGTCTTGCATCATGCGACAGGCGGTTATGAGGGGCATAGGCGAGAGCTTCACAGAATAACGATAAGTTGAGTAATTATAATTTGCGCNTCNGGTGTTAGATAGTTCTATTTTGCGTTTCAGCTTCAGCTATTTCTCTAAGTTTGGATCTTTGAATTTTTGTTCCGTTTGGACTTTTTGTGGTTGGAAATTCATCAAGGTAATGAAATATAGCTGGCACTTTAAATTTTGCCAGACCTTCGAAACAATAATTCATCAATTCTTCTTGCCTAGGAGATGTGCTTTCAGTCGGAATTATAAACGCATAAGCCCGCATCTTATCGTCAATGCGAACGGCGACTACCTGTGCCGCTTTGACAGCATCATGCTCGATGAGATGATTTTCAATTTCTGCTGGNGACACCAGGTATCCGCCAAGCCTCAANGTATCGCCCATCCTTGCTTGAAAAACGAATTCGGATTTTGAACATGTGTANCCAAGATCGCCTGANTTGAGGTATCCATCNTTGCTGATNAAATCTTTNGTGGCGCCTTCATTTTTAAAATATTTAATCAATAAACTGGGNCCCTTAAACTCAAGCTCGCCACTCTGACCATGGGGTAAGATTTCTTTGCTCTCAGGATTCCTAGCCCGAACGCGAGCATTTGGTGATATCAGTTTGCCACCAGGAAGGTACCTATGTTTANCCTCTTGCGTNTGCTCCTGCCTNGCAAATAGGGCTTGGACTTCGCTCATTCCATATAGACCCACCAGTTTTATNCCTCTTNCGCTAGCACGTAAAGTGATTTCTTCNGGTGGTAAGTTGAAGGCACCGTATCCGCAGCATGNAAGAGATGGTAGGGCTGGGTTCCGGTCATCTGCTTCCAGAAGTGCCAGTAACATATCATCTGTGGCGCTGATATAGTGGACTTTGTGTCGATCGATTAAATCAATCGCCTCACGAGCATTAAAAGCACTTTGAATCACGTTTGGTCGAGCGCCGCTCAATGCAGCAGAAAAATGATTGAAGCCAAATACGCCGCAAAAAGGTAGCGTATGGAAGAAAGCATTACTCTTGATTAAGGGTTCTAAATTCCGCCAAACTTCCGNGGCATGTATAGAAATACTGCGGTGGCTATGGAGTACAAANTTNGGCGCTNTGGTTGTTCCAGAGGTNGTAAAAATATTGCAGCCAGCGTCAGGTTGNCTATGATCGATTTCTGCGCCTGAGTGGTNGATTAATTCNAGATANNTCGNGACCTTTTTTAGANTGNAATGAGNTGGGNAGANNACTGTTGGACNTGANATCATNTTCNTCTTCATCGTAGATGATGACNGATTCAANTTNATNGAANGCAGCATCNGCNANAGAGNTTANNACCNCAAGNAAATTAGCCTTTTTAAATAAAGGCCAAAANATAATACNCTTGGCGCCTGANCGACTTACTATATCTGCTACTTCAGAGCCCTTAAAACGAGTATTGACTGCCACAGCGATGGCATTTAGTTGCATACATGCTAGGTAGAGCACTATGTAGGCTGGTGTATTTGGCAACCAGAACGCGACTCGATCGCCACTTTTTATGCCTAATTTTGATAGTCCACAGCTAGCATTAAGGACCAACTTATGCAAAGTTCCATAAGTAATTTTATTATAATTATAGATTAGGGCAGTTGAATCTCCTGATTGATCTGCATTGTTTCTGAGGATTGCAGGGATTGTGTCTAGTTCCTGACTGGCTTGCATATTGGTCGACTCTGATAAGAAAATTTGGGCAATTAGGGGCTTGCAGATTCTGCACTAGATAGAGTAAATATGAGAGGTTCACTGCTTGTAAGCTTGAATTGCACGGCGTAATAGTCACTACCTGCTTGCACTAACGGAATATTCAAAGCACCGTCAGAGTAAGAGCCGGCTGTGACCGTTCCATCCCCACTTACAGCTGTTGTTAATAAAAATTCAAATGGTGATTGTGCAGTTTGCAGAACTAGTCCAAGGTCATAGTAATTACCAGCTAACTTGACCCCTGGGGCAAAAAGTTTTGATTCAAGGAAAGTAGCTGCCACGGACTTGACTGGTGGCGCGGGTTCAACCGCCTTGACCAAGCTGTCTACACCACTTCCACTTACAGACTTAATTTTAGATAAGATTTCTATTGAGCTAGCTTCTTGTTTGACATAGGCATCAAGAAATATTTTGATCCAAGTATAAGCATCGTCGAGCGCTCCTTTGCTCATAGAATGCGGCTCTCCATCGTATTCAATCAAGTACTTAGCTCCAGAAATCTTATCTATTACATCTTCTATTTTTTTATACTCAGCTTCCTCGTCTGCATTGGACGAATTGGCCATAAATGGCCGATCTACAAAGGAAGCACCGATGCCGTTAGTTCCAAAGAAAGAAAAAAATCCTGCGCCAGCATATGGAACAATTGTAGCTGCGGCCTTAATACGGCTGTCATTCACCGTTTCTGATAAGGAATTGAAGGCTATACTTATTGGATCTACACCGACGTTTTTAGCACCCATCAGCGCCAGCATGGTCGCGCCGCCAAAGCTTTCACCCACTCCACCTATACGATCTTGGTCTATGTTCTGCGAAAAATTCGGGTCTGCTAAAATCTTGTCAATGGCTGCGTTGATCGCGAGCGGACGCAAAGAAAAACGCCTTGCTTCAGTCCCTTCGAATCGGTCGTCGCCGTGGTAAAGCGCTAAAACAATATA